>CAYSIU010000028.1:4619-12094 GCA_964431095.1 uncultured Chitinophaga sp.
AACAAACAGTATGTGCAGGGTAAAGAAGATTGCGTTCCTCATAGACCCTTTTTGGTAATATCGGTCTGCTCCTTGCGAAGGTTGTCTTTGTTGAAGAGATTGAAAAAATTATTTCTTTTTTGCCTTTTGAAATGGCTTAACAGAAACGGTGAACAGCACACCAGTGCTGTTGAGGTGAACTTTACCGTATCCAACACCACCCAGTGGGAGTTTCACGTAAGGTTCCGCAGTAAGAGAAAAGACCTTATTGATGTTCCGCTGGTAACCCCCTGACAGTGTCAGCACTGAAAAATAATGGTTGTTAGTGTTATAAATAGTTCGTGTATGGTTCACCGTTGGACCTGAAGGCGAATATTTATAATAATAATCATAGGTTTCCCGTTTCATGAGATAAGAGGACATGCCGGCGGAGGCAAACCAGTTTTGCCTGGACGAACGCCCGAAACGATAGCTCAGTGATACCGGGATCTCATATACCCTGCAGTCGGCATCCACTTTTTGCAGGTTGGGGTAATAACTGTAAAAAGCCGCAGGGGGGTGATAATCCGATGGCGAAGCTGTATAGATCTTCCGGGCATTGTAAAAACCCGCCCTCAACGTAACCCTGTCCTTGTAGGTGTAACCAAGACCTCCCCCACTAACCAGTTTCATTTTACCGGGGGAGCTGGTACCCGCCGTACTTACATCAGGTCCCGCAGAAAGGGAAATAAAAAATGAGCTGGTCTTCTTGCTTCGGGTCTTTGTTTTCTTCGACACATCATTTTGAGCTACAGCAACAGTTTCTTCCTTCACGTTATCAGTGGGCTTCGTGTTTACATTGTTATTTGCAACAGCGGGAACTTTATCCTTTTTATCTTCTTCTTTCGCGGCAATCGGATGATTATTCACCTTTTCATTCCCAGCAATTACTTCTACTGGCTTCGGTGAAGGAATTAACGGGTTGCCTGTTTTTACAGCATCATCTTTCTTCGTGATCTCAGGGGTTACCTGTACTGTTTTATTCATCGGTGAGGTCCTGCCAGGGTTTGCATTTTTGTTCTCAACAATATGCAGAGGCCGTTTATTTTTCGTGTAAGAAGGAAGATGATCCGTATTATTCTTTAGGTTCGTATTACCGGCAACGTGGTTATTATTGACCTCCGCTGTGGGACCTGTTATGTCATGTACTGTTCTTTTCTGATCCGGAATTACAACAGTGTTGCCGCCCGGATTTTCAGCCGATCGTGCCGCAACGGGTATCTCCTGCTTTTTCCCGTTGCGGGACTGCCCAAAGAAAAGCCAGGCCCCGCCCCCGAGCAATAAAAACAACAGCAAAAAGAAAAGAATTCTCCTCCTGTCATCTTTTTCCTGTGGCAGGTGCTCATCGAGCAGCTTTTCCATCTTTGTCCATGCTTTTTCGTTATAAGCAGGGTAATGACGGTCAGCCGCTTCAATTATTTTTTTATCAAATTCCTCAGACAGCATTCCTTGCAACTTGTATTTCGTTCTGTTTAAATAATATTTTCTGTAATTGTTTCCTCGCTTTCGAAAGATTGGATTTGGAAGTACCGGTGGATATCCCCAGGTGACCGGCTATTTCATCATGGCTCCATCCTTCGATCACAAAAAGGTTAAATACGGTCCTGTACCCGGGTGACAGTTTTTGTACCGACCGGATGATCTCTTCATAGGACATTTTCTCCATCGCATCATCACTCACCGAAGGGAACTGGTACACCAGGTTGTCTAGCTGGCTTACTTCCTGGTGCTTATGATATTTCCGGAAATGGTCAATAGCGGTGTACACCATGATCTTGCGCAGCCATCCTTTGAATGAACTGATCACATCCGCGTACGCCGGCCGGTAATGATGTATCTCTTTAAATATTTTAAGAAACCCGTCATTCAATATCTCTACCGCATCTTCTTCGTTGTTTGTATAACGATCACAAATGGCCATAGCATAGCCATAGAAAGAGCCATAGAGGACCTTCTGGCTCTCCCTGCTGTTTCGGCCACAAGCCTCAACATGATAGGTAAGTTCTTCTGCAGATAGCAAGTGTGAGTTGTATGTCATTGTAAATCGGGTCTCAAGCCCTTTCGGTTGCCCGGCGGACCTACAAGTTACTTCATAATCGTGGTACCCGGCCCGCAGGAGTGGGAAATATACCATGAACCCATTGTGGAAGCCTGATTTTCTAATCGCTAAGCCAATGATGCTGTGCTAATAAGGAAAATAGTTTTTGGCGGATCTCCCGGATGGGCTCCGGGGTATTGCAAAGCAACACATAAAATATCCTCTTTTCCGGTAACCAGCAATAATCGCTGATAAACCCTCCCTGGGAACCGGTGTGACCGATCATGTTCAGGTCCCCTTCCCGGGTAAGGAACCAGCTCAATCCCAGCCGGGAAGGAAGAGAATCTTTCCAATCGGGAAATGGATAAAGGGTCCTGGACCTTTTTATCCAGTTACTATCCAGGAAAAGACATTGGTGGATTGCTTGTTCATATTTCCAGAGTTCCTCCACGCTGCTCCATACCCCTCCGTTTCCTGCCGCGGCAAAAGTGGGTTCCTCTCCATAATCCAGTTCTTCAAACATACCCGACTTGCCTTTACTATACCCATGAGCAACGCCGCTTTCGGGATAAGGCCCATCTGTGATGGTCGACGAACTCATACCGGCAGGTCTGAAAATAATCTGACGGATATAATCCTGCCATTTTTTGCAAGTAATTTTCTGAATGATCAAAGCGAGCCCGTTAAAAGCAGGGTTGGAATACCGGTACCGGGTGCCGGGTTCAAATTGAAGGGTATCGGTTTGTTTCAGCGGAGCAAAATTTTCTTCATCCTTAGCGGTGAGATAAAATTCCTTTTCTTCTTCAACTTTGCGACTATCGGGTATACCCGAGGTATGCGTGAGCAAATGGTACAGTTTTACTTTCCGGGCGATGGCTTCATTTTTAAAATCCGGGAAGTAATTGTACAGGGCATCATCCAGGGAGAGTTTATTTTCCGATGCGAGTTTTAAAATGCCGTAAGCCACAAATGTTTTGCTGATAGAACCGACATTGAAAAGTGTTCGGGTGGTAATGGCTTCTTTCGTACGGATATCTGCAACACCAAATCCTTTTTGATAGATCACCTTGTTATCCTTTACAAGTAATACGGCTCCCCCGGGTTCACCGGGTTTAAAATAGGATTGAAACAGGGAGTCAAAAGAAGCAGGAAGTATGGTATTGATCTGGGATTCCAATTTATCGGACATTAACAGGCAAACAAAAAGAAGTCCTTTCATATAATGATCAGTTGTTCATGACGGGTAATTCAATATAGGTCGGGAATTGGGAGGAAAAATAGATCCGCTGTTCCGCCTTGATAAAATCCGTTTCTTTTGCTTCAAAAATATTGGGTACATATTTCTGCGGGTTACGGTCGATCAGCGGGAACCAACTGCTTTGCACCTGGATCATGATACGATGCCCCTTTTTGAAAACATGATTGATGTCGTGCAGGTCGATCATAAACTCCTCCGGTTGATTGGGGACCAGCGACGAGGGATTGGAAAAACTCTTCCGGAACCTTCCCCTGAAAACCTCCATCGCTACGGGCAACTGGTAACCGCTCATGCTTAAACTTTTTGGAACAAACCCGGGATACACATCTATCAGTTTCACCACCCAGTCAGCATCCGTGCCACTTGTACTGGCAAAAAGATGGGCGATGATCTTCCCGGTTACTGTTAAGTCATCGGTCAGGCTGTCCATGACAAAGCTGACCACATCTGGTCTTGAATAAACAAATCGCTGATCCTCTACCTGCCAGGGACGCCAGCGGCTGCCGGGACCATAGGTAGCTTCGATCGGTAATGTACGGTAAGGAACCGGTTTAGCAGGATCGCTGGTATAAGCGACATATCCTTTTAGAGCGGTGGGCTTATTGAATGAGCAGGTATGGTTGGGACCTGCGTATAGTTTTTTTATTTCAGCGTTTTTGGGGGGCCAACTGTTGTATGTTTTCCACTGGTTACTGCCGGTCTGGAAACAATACGCTTCTTCAAATTTTCCATCCCCGATTCCCTTGAGCCAGTAATCAAACCATTTTTTTTGCAAATCGCGGAACCATGCTCCTGTATTGCTTTCAAAGGAGATCTTGCCAAGACTATCCGCTTTGCTCCGGGCCCATTGGCCATGATTCCAGGGACCGAGTACAATATGATTATGATTCGCCTTATCCTTTTTCTCCATGTGGGCATACATCAATTGCGGACCATTCAGGTCCTCCTGGTCGTAATAGCCGCCCACATGCAATTGCGGAACTTGTGCGTATTCCACGTAACTCAGGGGCGAATTTTTTTGCCAGAACGCATCGTAATTAGGGTGTTGTACAAAATTGTTCCAGGTAGGAATCTTTCCGTGGAAATATTTTTCATTCACATTTTTCAGCGAACCCAGTTGCAGGTACCAGTCAAACAGGTCAAATTGGGGAAAGGGAAAATCACTGTCTTTGGTTTTGTCAAATTCCACTTCGTAGGTGTATTCCATTCCATAACTCAGCCGGAAAGCCCCATTGTGATGAAAATCATCACCCAGGAACAGGTCACTCATACAGGCTTGTTCGGAAGCAGCTTTTAATGCAGGATGCGGGTCAACGGCTCCTACCAGGGCCAGCCAACCGGGATAGGAAACGCCAAAGATGCCGGCTTTGCCATTATTGTTCTTACAGTTTTTGATGAGCCAGTCCACCGTATCCCAGGTGTCGGTGCTTTCATCCACCGCATTTTTTTGTTTCGCATGAACCAGGGGCTGGTGGATCTCCATCGTCCCCTCACTTTTATATTTGCCGGGGATATCCTGGAACACGAAAATATATCCTCCTCTGGCCAGCAGGTAATTATTAAAATTGTTCGGCGTAATGGTCACCACCGTATCATCCGGTATGGGAAAGCTGGCACCATAAGGGGGGCGTGTGATCAGGATGGGGAAAGACTGCGCGGTACTCAACGGGCTCAGGATCGTGGTATACAACCGGATCCCATCCCGCATCGGGATCATGGCACTTGTTTTTTTATATAAGCTGATACTGTCTGCCTGTGTGAACCCGATGCAGTGGAGACCCATCGCCAGCAACAGGATCAGTATTTTTTTTATGCGAAAGTCAGTCATGTGAACTGTTTTAATAAAGTTAGGGAAGTTTGTCCCGCTCATTTCAGCAGTTTGCTGAATTTTTGCAATTCCGCTAATTCGGGTGCGGTCAGTATTTCGTGATTATCATATTTTGATTTCAAAAACAAAACTCTTTTGTGCTGCGGGTATTTCAGCAGCAGGTTTTCGATCAATCGGCCCGTGGCTTCATCTTTTTGGTAGAGGGGTGTGGGGCCAGGCAGGGGTGATCTTTCTTTGCTGTGTCTTTTTAAAATGATCGCTTCCAGCGTAGCCAGTTTATTGGGAGCTATGGTTTTTATTTTCAGGGCCTTCCCGTACAGTCCCTGCAACTGTTTTTTACTCAGGCCTCCCCTTTCCTGGTACTGGCGAAGCAGGCTTTGGGTAAAGGATGACTGTGGCTGTGCCTCCGAGACAGCTTTCAGAATATCAAGCACAATATCTACATCGGGTCTTATTCTTTGCATGTTCTTATAGGGACATGAAAATAATGAACATAATTTTGAAACCGAAATAAAGCCGGTTAGCCGGTCAGTTGCCCATGCCCCTGAGTTATCTTGTATACGGATCAACTTTGTTACTGATCATTGTCCTCTTTTTGTTTCTTTTCAGCAAGAAGAAATCCAGGTAGTGACTGGGTCATGATGGACCGGCCGGTAAAATGATCGCCCCGGACCTGCCTGGAGAAAAATTAATGATGTTCCCGGCATTCTTAGCAAGGATTTTGCTGATATATTTTACCGCCATCTCCTTCTACCGTTAAACGGCAATCACCCGCAAAAAAACTACCATGAAAAGAATAGTTCTTACCGTAAGCACAGTGCTGACGGTTCTTTCCCTGCAGGCACAACTGAAAACAACCCCTGTTTGCCCGGTTTTTTTTGTAGATATTCTCGATGGCAAAGTGAATGACCTGACTCCCGTTTCCACGATGGGGCAGATCAAAGAAAAACTTCCCTGTTTTACCAGCGTCGAGGACGCCAGTTCCGCCTGCGGGGGGGCGGTTTTTTTCAAAGACAAGGACATTTATTTCTACACGGGGAGGAATTATATAGAGATCCGGGAAAAATTCAAGGGCCGGCTCAGCTTACCGCTGATGGGCGCCAACCGGAACAATCTTTTCAAATTGTTGGGTCATCCCCAGGTCAAGGATGTGAACTGGGATGCGTTCGAAACCGCTTACGGGATTCTCATCCTTTACTATACAAAAGCAGGCAAAGTGAATAAGATCCAATTCAGCACCAAGAATAAGGACTCCATTAAGCTGTGTGAATAAATGGTTGGAGGGTAGCTGTCTGCCAGCGGCCGGTAGCTGGTGGCTAGTAGCTGGCAGCCTGAGAGCTACTGACAACTGTCATACATCAAGCCGGTTCACCCTTTTGTCAAAGGAACTTTTTTTCCGCAACTGACAGCACTTTTTTTGCAGTGACAAAGATGCTGAGAAAGCTTCTTTCATTGATAACTAAAAAAAGTATAAGTTATGAAATCGATTATCAGTAAAGCGGTCACACTGCTGGCTCTTCCTGCTGTCCTGTTTTCTTTTTCACCCAAGCCTGGTGGTGAGGGATTTGAAATTTATTTAGGCAGCAAACTGCTGACCCAGCAATTCGGAAGCAAAGTCAACGACGTGAAGACCCTGCAAATCGAACAGGGTTCCGCCAATGAGCTCCTGACGATCAAGTATTATCATTGCGGCAAGGTGGGTAAAAACCGGGTCCTCACTATCAAAGACGGACAAAACAAAATTTTAAAGGAATTTCATTTTGCAGATGCGTCCACACAGACGAATGGCATGTGCTGCAACGTAAAAGATATTGCCGTATTGAGAAAGGGGAACAACAATACATTCAAACTGTATTATTCTTCCAGCGAATTACCCAATGGTCGCCTGCTGGCATCTATCATTATAGGAAACACAGGCATGGCAAGATCCTGATGCGGAGATCCTATTCAAATGCCCCTGTCAGTTGCAAACAGGGGCATTTATCATGAATGATGAGGATAATCCTATACATGTCCTTCTGCCAGCATAGCATCAGCCACACGGACAAAACCGGCAATATTGGCGCCTTTTAAATAATCAATAGATCCATCGGCTCTTTTCCCATAGCGGCTGCACTGTTCATGTATTTTTTGCATGATCACTTTCAACCGGTTCTCCACTTCTTCCCGGGTCCAGTAAAGGCGGATCGAGTTTTGCGTCATCTCCAGTCCCGAAGCAGCTACCCCGCCGGCATTCGAAGCTTTCCCCGGGGCATAAATGCACCATAATTTCCGGAAAATTGAAATGGCTTCAGGAGATCTCGGTACAGTGCACCCTTCTCCACCGAGTTTAA
>CAYSIU010000029.1:0-12032 GCA_964431095.1 uncultured Chitinophaga sp.
AAAATACGCCAAATAATTCCTCATTAAGGTAAGGAGGGATCTTATGTTTATGATAGATAATGTCTTTTGTAACAGTAAAAGATCTTTCCGGATCCCAAACCACAAGATCAGCATCAAATCCTTTTGCGATCTTACCCTTTGTATTTAACTGCGGCAGTAAAGCCGGCTTTTCACATAACCATTTTTCTATATCCTCAAAACCGCAACCATGTTTTTTTGCTGCTGTCCACAAAACAGGCAGGGAAAATTGAATTGAAGATATTCCTCCCCAAGCTTTCATAAGATCACCGGAGTCCAATTCTTTCATTGCGGGCGGGGCCGGTGAATGATCGGTAGCCACAAAATCAATGATGCCTTCTTTCAATGCCTGCCAGAGTTTTTCATTGTTTGCCCGCTCCCTGATCGGCGGGGCACATTTGAATGCCGTTTGCCCTTCCCCGATATCTTCGGCACAGAAATACAAATAATGCTGACAGGTCTCTGTTGTCAGGGGCAAGCCCATTTGTTTGGCTTTAGCGATCTGTTCAATCGATTCAGCAGAAGACAAATGCACAATATGGGTGGGGCAATTAAACTCTTCGCATAAACGGATCATCAGTGCAATGGCCGCATTTTCCCAAATCCTGGGTCTCGACGCCAGGTAGTTCCTGTAAATAGCCGCCTGTTTGCCATTCCCCGGCGGTTGCCATGCGCTCATACCTGATTCCCCGCCTGCCTGTTCTGAAAGAAGGCTACCTACCACGGGCTCCTTTCTATAGGTTGATAATTCGCAGTGAACCAATAATGGCAGTTTGTGTTTTGCGATGACCGGCATTACTTTTCGCAGGTCTTCTTCGGTTGAATTGGGGAATTCATCAATACCCGAATGAATCAGAAATGCTTTGAACCCGAATACTCCTTTTTCAATCAATGATTCAATTTCTTTTTCATTTCCGGGCAGCACGCCGCCCCAGAAGCCGCAATGGGCATGAAGTTTCCCTTTGGTAGCTTTTATTTTTTCATCAAATGCTTTGACGGTAGTGGTAACCGGCGAAGCATTCAGCGGCATTTCCACCAGGGTAGTAACCCCGCCTGCCAGTGCCGCTTTGGTGGCGCTGTCAAAGCCTTCCCATTCTGTTCGACCCGGTTCATTGATATGTACATGCGGGTCGATCACTCCGGGCATCAGTACATCATTCCCTATATCTGTTATAGGGATATCTGTTCCTGAAAATTCATTCAACACCGCTGCAATAACTCCATTTCTTATCAATATTGTTGCTTTCCGCATACCCTCCGGGGTAACGACACGGTTGCTTTGTAATACAGCATCCATCATGATGGAAAAGATGAAACATAAAAATAGAAAACAATTTTTTACTTTGTCGTCATACAGACGCTGCCGTCCCGGTCTGCAACCTCGTTTCTTTGCAAACAACGAAGCGGCATAAATGGCCACCATACTGCTTATATTATTCACGCTGATCTTTGTCATGCTTGTCGTTATGACCTACCGGGTCCGCGTCCTTTCCAAAAAGCAGGAGGGCGCCGGCCGGGAAGTGGCTCAGGAAAGAGCGTCCCTGATCCAGGGATGGGTTTATGCAGCGATCGTCTTAACCATCCTCGCTATCATTGCAAGCATTTATTTTGTTGTAAAAGGCACCCCTTATGAAGGACACCTGATGGAATGGCTCAATATTGTTGTAAGGGTCATGCATATCATTTTTGGCATTGCCTGGATCGGGGCTTCCTTCTATTTTGTTTTCCTGGAGAACGCGCTGAACCGTACCGAGAATCTCAGGGATGAGTTGGCCGGTAATCTCTGGGCCGTGCATGGGGGCGGTTTTTACTACCTGGAAAAATATAAAGTAGCTCCTCAAAAAATCCCCAAACACCTGCACTGGTTCAAGTACGAAGCCTATTTCACATGGGTCTCTGGTTTTGCATTGCTGTTCATTATTTATTATTTCAACGCTTCGGCGATGATGATCGATCCCAATGTGATGAAACTAACAACGTTCCAGGCGATCGGCATCGGTATTGGTTCTTTTATCATTGGCTGGCTGCTGTACGACCTGCTTTGCAAGTCCCCGCTAATTAAAAGACCATTGCTCTTTGCATTGACGGGAGTGTTGCTGTTGACGGGCTTCGCCTGGTTTTACAGCCATGTGTTCAGCGGGAGGGCTGCTTTTATCCATTTCGGCGCCATGATCGGCAGCCTGATGGTGGCGAATGTGTTCTTTGTAATCATCCCTTCGCAAAAAGCGATGGTGCGGGCGGCCAAAAAAGGAGCGATGCCCGATGCTGCAAAAGGAAAAAATGCATTGCGAAGATCCATCCACAACAATTATTTTACGTTCCCGGTTCTTTTTGTGATGGTAAGCAATCATTTTCCCAGCACATTTGGCTATAAATACCAATGGATCGTCCTGGCGGCGATCACAATCGGCGCTGCTGGGATCAAACATTGGCTCAACCTGCGTGAACAGGGAAGGATCAGCGTCTGGATCATGCCGGCGTCAGTAATCCTGCTGTTGGCCGTGGCTTATGTCACCGCTCCACATCTTTCCACTACCAAATGCCGGGAGATCAGTTTTGCAGAAGTAAATGCCCTTGTGCAGGAGCGATGCATACAATGCCATTCTTCAAAGCCAACCGACAATGTATATACTTCACCTCCCAACGGTGTAAAATATGATACTCCGCAGGAGATCGTTGTAAAGAAAGATCTCATCCTGCAGCGGGTCGTGATCACCAAGACCATGCCCCAGAACAACAAGACCAACATGACACCCGAAGAGAGGGATCTGATCCGTTGCTGGATTGAGCAGGGAGCAGGTATAAAATAATTATTCTTTTCACTTCCACTTGATATTACACCCGATACTCGGTTTTTGGCCGGAAGCAATGGGTTGATTACTGATCAAACAATCCAATGCCCGGCGAATGTCCCTGCCCGTTACGGGTATCCCGTTACCGGGACGGGAATCATCCAGCTGACCGCGATACACAAGCCGGAGGTCTTTATCATAAATAAAAAAATCGGGCGTACAAGCCGCCTGGTATGCTTTAGCCACCTCCTGTGTTTCATCATAACAATACGGAAAGGAATATCCCAATTCAAGCGCTATCTTCTTCATCTTATCCGGCGCATCGTCCGGGTAATTAACAATGTCATTCGAGCTAATGGCTATAAAACCGATCCCCCGTTTGATATAATCATTGGCCAATCTTACCAGTTCATGGTTCACATGCTGTACGAACGGGCAATGATTACAAATAAACATGACCAGGCTGGCTTTTTCGCCCTGTATCGCGCCCAATGAAACCGGTTTTCCTGTCATAACATCGGGCAATACAAAACCGGGGGCGGTAGTACCCAGGGCCACCATATTGGAAGGAGTTCTTGCCATTGGTTAAAGTTAGCTGAGTTATACATTCCCGGGGAGATGCGGAATTAATTATCTTTCTGCTTTAAAAAAAGAGTGATGCTAAAACTTCTTATTACTTCTTGTTTTTGTGGGCTTGTTTTCACAGGCATCTCGCAGCCTCTTTCCAAAACGGAGCAGCAGGTATTGAAAGATATTGACCATAGCATGCCTGCCACATTGCAACTTCTGAAGGAATCAGTGAACATCAACAGTGGCACTTTCAATATAAAAGGCGTAAGAAAAGTGGGAGAGATGTACAAAAAAGAACTCGCTGCTATGGGTTTTACAGTAGAATGGGTGCGGTTATCCGATTCCCTTAAGAGGGCCGGTCACCTGGTGGCCTGGCGAAAAGGGAAAAAAGGAAAGCGGGTCTTGTTGATCGGTCATATGGATACGGTATTTGAACCGGATATGCCGGCCAATCCATTTCAAATACTGAATGACAGCACCGCCACCGGTCAGGGTGTCGTGGATATGAAGGGGGGAGATGTGCTGCTGATCGCTGCGCTGAAAGCATTACATAAACAAGGACTGCTGGATGACGCAACCATTACTGTATATTTCACCGGGGATGAAGAAAATGTAGGTAACCCCTGGCAACAAAGCCGTGCTGATCTCATTGAAAGAGCCAAACAACATGACCTGGTGCTGAGTTTTGAATCGGCGCAAGGAATGAACGGCGTTGCCACTGCACGCCGCGGTTCCACCGAATGGAAACTGGAAGCCGATGCCAGGCAGGCGCATTCCTCCGGTGTATTTGGCAAGGGCGGCTATGGTACCATTTATGAAGTGGCGCGCATCATCAATGAATTCCGGGAAAAGTTAGGCCATGAACAATACCTCACTTTTAATCCGGGTCTGTTCATCGGAGGTTCAGATGTGAATTATATTGATGCAGAACAAAAAGGGACCGTTTCGGGCAAGACCAATATCATTTCCCCAAAAACAGTGGTTCTTGGCGATCTCCGCTTTCTCACGGAAGAACAAAGAGAAAGGGCCAAAGACAGCATGCGGCAGATCGTATCCCGCCATTTGCCGGGAACCAATGCCCGGATCATCTTCACCGATCACTATCCCTCCATGCCACCCACTGCAGGCAATGAAGCATTGGTAAAACAAGTCAACGAAGTAAGCCTGGCGCTGGGCTATGGTGAAGTAAAAGCCGGCGATCCTGCTTCCCGTGGCGCCGGTGATATTTCTTTTATTGCCAAATACCTGGATTGTTTGGATGGCATGGGGGCATCCGGTGAAGGAGCCCATGCACCGGGAGAAACAATCAACCTGAAACAATATCCCGATCTTATCAAAAGAGCGGCATTAGTGATCTACCGGCTTACGCGGTAAAAAGTTTTTCAGTTAAATTCAGAAAGGCCGGTTATATCATTAATGTCTGTTGAGGTAAACACGAAATATTTTTTTACTTCTTCCGCCAATCCCTTTCTCACTACCAGGATCATATTTTCCGTGGGACTTCGCTGCTGCAATACTTCTTTTAATACGGCACAAAACCCCTCTCCCTTTAATTCCAACGGACCGACCTCGTCAATTACAAGCCAGCCCTTTTCAGGAATGGCCTTTTGAATGATTGCGATTGCTTTGTTGAACCCAGCCTTACTGAATACAAATTTTCCGACAATTAAAGTGTCTTTTTCATTCCTTTTTGCTTCCATGGGCCACTGCTCCCGCGTATGTGCATCCATGAAATATCTTGTGCCTCCTACTACCGGTGTCAGTATACCATAAACGTCTTTCCTGCCCGAGGACCAGTTGGTCAACGAAGTGGTCTTGCCGCTTTGCACGGGTGAAGTAAATAAAAAGATCATCGGCTCAGGTCTCCACGGTATAAAATGTATTAGCGAGAATTATTTTACAACAAAGAATGATCCTTTTCCAGCCCTTCCTGTTTCTGGTTAATTGCCAGCTTTGAAAAACTAATCCCTGCGTAGAAGGAAGAAGGCTCAGCACTTCCTGCACCTGTTTTCCCGATTGCTTTTTTTTCTGTTGCAGCCATCTTTTCAATAATTGATTCAACACCGGACTGATAAAGAAGTACCAGGTAAGGACAACGATCACCGATCGGACCAGGATCCGCAAAGTTTCCTGTGAGGGCAGCAAAGGATTACCGATATGAAAGAAAGATTGTACATAGAGGATCATCAATGCGATCCAAGTGATAAAAAGAAAAAGCCGCCGGGTTCTCCTGCGCCGGGTAACCGGTGCGGACGTATCTATACCGGTTGTTTCGATTTGATATTGTTGTTGCAATCCTTTCATTTTTTGAATCCTTCGCGGCAAAACCCCGGTCCATACCCCCACGAGTATTCCAACGACCAGGTGCAGGGCGACGTACCCCGAAACAATAAAAAAACTGAAATCAGCAGGATGATTGGTGCCGGTAAGCCTGTTCAAAAAAATATTTACCGCTGTCCAGAAATCATTCCCATAAAGAATCGTTATCACCAGGATGCGCTGGAAAGCCGACTCCATCATCGCCAGCAGGGCGAGCAATAAACAACATAAGCGAAAGTATTTCCTGTTCCAGAATAAAAGTTCCCCCATTGCTCCCTGGAAGAACACTGCGATATAAGCCGCTGGTGGTGCCTGGGGACTCAGCATCATTTTAAAAACCGCCACCATCAATGTGGCCCTGATGATCGCTCCTTTGGACGGAACATACCACGCAATAAGCGTAATGCATACAATGGCGCAGCTGCCGATCACCAACCCGGATACCGGTATTTTCAAAGAAAAGATAATGCTCCCCAGCATGGCCTCGCATAATACCCATAAAGCAATAAGGCGATAGTAAATAAGCGAACGGTGCGTTACAACGGGCGGAGTCATTAAACCAATTATAGTAACTTTAAAGACTACAATTAAAATTACATTGATCCGGTTTATTCTCAATGAGAAAGAAATAGCCACTGACCTGCCTCCCGGTATGGTGCTGCTGGATTTTATCCGGTATCATCAGCGCCTGACGGGTACCAAGATCGGTTGCCGTGAAGGTGATTGCGGGGCTTGTACGGTATTGGTAGGAGAGATCCGGAACGGGGAACTGCATTATCAATCCATGACCAGTTGCCTGGTGCCGCTTGGTAATGTCAATGGCAAACATATTGTCAGCATTGAAGGAATCAATTTCCCGGGTACGCTCAATCCCGTGCAGCAAGCAATGGCAGATGCAGGCGCTACACAGTGCGGTTTTTGCACGCCGGGTTTTGTGATGTCGCTGGCCGGTTTTTGTTTACAAAACAACGGAGTTAACGAATCGGCAACGTCTGCAGTGGATGGTAATATTTGCCGTTGCACCGGTTACAAATCCATCGAAAGGGCGGCCGCTAAAATAGCCGGTCTGGTAAAAGAAAGAAACGGGGAAGAACCCGCTTTGTTTGTAAGCAGGAAAAAAATCCTGCCGGAATATTTTGCCGGGATCAAAGAAAGGTTACAGTCCATGAAAAATCTGACGGCCCCTACTCCCCACCCGCAACTTACCACTTTCCTTGTGGCAGGCGGTACCGATCTCTATGTACAAAAGCACGATGAACTGACCCATGCTGATATCCGCTTTGTTTTTGATCCTCCTGAGCTGAATGGAATCCGCACAGAGGGGAACAAATGCATCATGGGCCCCTCCGTTACGGTAACTGACCTGAAAAAGTCCGCCGTTTTCAATGAGGCCTTCCCGCATTTTCAACAGTACGCAAAACTGGTTTCGTCTACCCCTATCCGTAACATGGCAACGATTGCGGGGAATTTTATCAACGCCTCACCGATCGGCGATTTTACCATTTTTTTCCTCGCCCTGGATGCTGCCATCGACCTCTCTTCGGGAGAAGACGGAATGCGTTCACTCCCGCTGAGACAGCTCTACAAAGGATATAAACAGTTGGATAAAAAACCTGGTGAGATCATTCACAGGATTTCATTTGAGCTGCCGGGAAAGAACACTTATTTCAATTTTGAAAAGGTCAGTAAACGAACCTGCCTGGATATTGCCAGTGTAAATTCTGCTATTTGTGTTACCACGAAAAATGATGTGATTGCCAGGGCAGGTATTGCGGCAGGTGGAGTAGCACCGGTTCCCCTGTTCCTGCAAAAGACCTCGGCTTTTCTGAAAGGAAAAGCCGTGTCGGAAGAAACCGTCCGGGAAACGATTGAAATCGCTCAGCCCGAAATAAGCCCGATCACGGATGCAAGGGGAACAAAGGAATATAAACGCATGTTGCTGGGGCAACTGATAAAGACCCATTTTATCGCGTTGTTCCCTGCGATGAACCTCGAAAAATCATTACTGGGTGTATGAAAAACATCGATTCATATACACATGTCAGGGGTGAATCGGTCTATCTTGACGATATCCCATTACAGGAGGGCACCCTGTTTGCTGCAGCTTTTGATTCCCCTATCGCACATGGGAAAATAAAAACATTGAACATTGATGAAGCGGAAAAGATCACCGGAGTAGTGAGGATCTTTACCGCCAAAGATATTCCCGGAGAAAACCAGATCGGGAGTATCGTTGCGGATGAAGAATTACTGGCTACCACACATGTTCATTTCTGTGGCATGCCGGTTGCCCTCGTTGTGGCAACAAGTGAAGAAGCAGCAAAAGCGGCCGTAAAGAAAATACAAATAGAAATAGATCCGCTGCCCGTGATCACGGACCCGAGGGAAGCCAAAGAAAAAGGAGAGTTGATCATTCCTCCAAGAACATTCCGCATCGGCGACACATCCACGGCATGGGCGCAATGTGAGCACATTTTTGAAGGCAGTACAGAAACGAACGGGCAGGAACACCTGTATATCGAGACCCAGGGAGCCTATGCCTTACAACAGGAGAATGAGGCAATCAGGATTTATTCTTCCACACAAGGGCCTACAGCGGTACAAAGAACCGTGGCAAGAGTATTGGCCCTGCCGATGAACAAAGTGGAAGTGGAAACAACAAGATTAGGCGGTGCGTTTGGAGGAAAAGAGGATCAGGCAACTGCCTGGGGCGTGCTTTGTGCCCTCGCGTGTTATCATCTCAAAAGACCGGTAAAATATTCTTTGCATCGCATGGAAGATATGCGGATGACTGGCAAACGGCATCCTTATTCTTCCGATTTTATAATCGGGCTGGATAAAAATCTTAAGATCCTTTCCTATGAAGCTACTTTCTACCAGAATGCCGGAGCTGCAGCGGATCTTTCACCGGCGGTAATGGAACGAACCCTGTTCCATTGCAGTAATGCGTATTTTATCCCGAACCTCAAAGCCACCGCCTACAGTTGCCGGACACATTTGCCTCCCAATACGGCGTTCCGTGGTTTTGGTGGTCCCCAGGGCATGTTCGTGATTGAAGCTGCGATCGCCAAGGCGGCAGAATCACTGGGAATTCCTGCTTCAGAGATCCAGCAAAGAAATCTTTTGAAGACCGGTGATGAATTTCCCTATGGACAAAAAGCAGAAAGCGAAGCTCATGAAAGCTGGAATAAAGCTGATGAATTGTATAATATAAAAAAACTGCGCAAAGATGTAGAAGCTTTCAATAATAAGAATGCCCGCTTCAAAAAAGGAATGGCGTTGATGCCGATCTGTTTTGGTATTTCGTTTACGAAAACATTGATGAACCAGGCAAGATCACTGGTACATGTATACACCGACGGGAGCGTGGGCGTAAGCACGGGTGCTGTGGAAATGGGACAGGGCGTCAATACCAAGATCCTGCAGGTTGTGGCAAAGGTTTTTTCCATCTCCCCGGAAAAAATAAAGATCAATCCAACCAATACCTGGCGTATCGCCAACACCTCTCCTACCGCAGCCAGCGCCGCTGCTGACCTGAACGGAAAAGCCACGCTTATCGCATGTAATGAAATACTGAAACGGCTGAAACAGGTGGCGGCAGATGAACTATCAGCCAGCCAAAACGAAAAGGTTCTTCCGGATGCCATTGAATTAAAAGATGAGATCCTATATGCTTCCGGCAAACAAACAACCTGGGACTGGAAGAAGCTGGTAATGGCCACCTATGTAAAACGCATCAGCTTATCAGAGCATGCGCATTATACCCCGCCCGGTATCTATTTTGATCTCACAAAGGAAAAGGGCCATCCTTTTGCCTATCATGTCTATGGAACAGCGATCATCACGGTAACCATCGATTGCCTCTGTGGTGTTTATGAAGTGGATTCCGTAAAAGTTGTGCACGATTTTGGCAGTAGTATGAATTATATGGTAGATATCGGCCAGTGCGAAGGGGGCATTGTGCAGGGTATCGGCTGGATGACGATGGAAGAATTGCTCTATAATGCGGAAGGTAAGCTTCTCAGCAATGCTCTGAGTACTTATAAAGTACCGGATATTTATTCAGTGCCAAAAGAGATCAGTATTCATTTCCTGCAAACAGAAAAAGACAACCTGGCCGTTTTCCGCAGTAAAGCCGTGGGTGAACCGCCGCTACTATACGGAATCGGCGCTTATTTCGCACTCAGAAATGCAATAAAAGCTTTTAATCCCGAAGCCAATATCCCTTTTGATGCACCCATGACCCCTGAAAAAGTTTTAATGAGTCTGTATTCCCGGCCCCTGGAGGGAAGTCGCTCTATTCCAAAAAAAGAAACGGCCGTAAATGAATAACCAGTTATCTCCATGGACACTCATCGCTGATTCATTGCAACAAAACATTCTGGTCATGCTCCTCTATGTACTGGAAAGCAAGGGCAGCAGCCCCGGGCGGCAGGGATTTTTCATGGCCGTCAATGCAGAAGGGGAAATGGAGGGATCCATTGGTGGGGGAATCATGGAACATAAATTCGTGGAAATGGCAAAGGAAAATTTATTGGCCATCAGCCGGGACACTGATAGTACCCAGGGCAGAGTCCGGAAGCAAGTACATGATAAGGCAGCGGTAAAGGATCAGAGCGGGATGATCTGTTCGGGAGAGCAAACTATTTTATTGTATCCCGTTAAAGGAAAAGACAGCGAGGCGATTCAAAAGATCATTTCTTCTGTTGCGTCGCATAAAAATGGGCTACTTCAATTAGACCCTGCCGGTATTCACTTTTCTGACAATATGCCCGAAAAGGATTTTTATTTTGCGATGCGTGGAGAGGACGACTGGCAATATGAAGAAAAAACCGGTTACAAAAACCAGCTTTTCATCATTGGCGGGGGACATTGTGCCCTGGCTTTCTCCAAACTGATGTGCTCTATGGATTTTGATATCCGGATCTATGATGACAGGAAGGACCTGAAAACAATGCGTCAAAATGAGTTTGCCCATGAAAAGCATATTGTCAATGATTACAGCGACCTGGCTCGCCTCATTCCCTCGGGGAATAATTGCTATGTGGTGATCATGACCTTTGGTTACCGCACGGATGATAAGGCGCTACGGTCCCTGCTAGGTAAAAAATTCCATTATCTCGGGTTACTGGGAAGCAAATCAAAAGTGGAGAAAATGTTTGAAGGCTACCGGAAAGAAGGCATCAATGCCTCTTTCCTGCAAGAAGTTCGCACGCCCATCGGTCTTCCCATCAGAAGCCAGACGCCGGAGGAGATTGCTGTAAGTATTGCTGCAGAGATCATTCAGGAAAAGAATAAAAATATTCCCTGACTTCTATAATCGTCCGGATACTTGATAAAAGATATTTGTTAAATGCGCTCCAGGTCTCTCAGTGTTTTTTCATTAATCACATTTCCTGTGTTTAATGTGGAAGCGGGCTCAAACAGCATGACTTCCACTTCTTCCTTAGCCACCGGCTTATGTTCCAGGCCTCGGGGAATGATCAGGAATTCTCCCGTATTTATGGTAATGACCTTATTGCGGAGGTGCATATCAAAGTTTCCCTTCACCACGTAAAACAATTCATCTTCGTGATCGTGATGATGTCATACAAATTCTCCTTTGAATTTTACCAGCTTGACCAGCTGCCCGTTCAATTCCCCTACGATTTTGGGGTGGTAATGATCGCTGAAGAGCGAAAGTTTTTCGGCAAGATTTATTTTTTCCATGGTATAAAATTAAAAAAGTCCTGCCGCGGCAGGACTTACTAACCCATTTTGCAGTGTTCTCAGTAAAAGAACTGTTCTTTCACGATCTTCCCGTCCTTTACCTCATACAAGGCAATTTCATCCATTTTCTGGCGCCCCATCCCTTTCATGGTGCAGTCCATCCCCATGGCAACAGCAAAATATCTGCCGGCTACCTGCGGTTCATTGGAATAGCCCCCATGCATTTCTTCCACCATCGTCTGGAACTGCTGTCCTTTCTGTCTGATAGCATCAATGCCTTCGGCAGACTTCAGGCCTGGCGAATTGGATGGTTCGACGCTGGCTGCATCTTCTGAAAACAGCTCGTCCTGGATCTGGCTCCATTGCCCTGTTTGTGCCAGCTCATTGAACCGGTTGGCGACTTCCTGCGTGGTCATTACTTTTTCTGCAATCATAAGACTAGTTTTAATGATTAAAAAGTCCGAAAGTGTTACAATGATCTGACCGGAATAAAAATGACATAATGATGAAGTGGAGGATCTCCGGGATGTATGTAGGTTTATTCCTTTTTTAAACAACCTTGCCATGACGTGGCTGCTCCCTATCCTGTTTTTTGTCTTTGGGTTTATTGCCCTCTGTAAAGAG
>CAYSIU010000030.1:0-11983 GCA_964431095.1 uncultured Chitinophaga sp.
GCAATAACGAAGCAAAAAAGAAAGAGAATAAAAATATAGATACCATACAAACAACCGGGAAGAAGCTTGTTCCTGTGCAGCCTGCCATACCTGATACA
The DNA here is from genome assembly GCA_964431095.1 of uncultured Chitinophaga sp. Lineage (GTDB taxonomy): Bacteria > Bacteroidota > Bacteroidia > Chitinophagales > Chitinophagaceae > JJ008. Next base: position 99 of record CAYSIU010000030.1, read on the forward strand.
GTTTTTTCAGGCTTTGGCACAGAGCCTTTCTGGTTTTTGTACGTCATCCGCAACGATAAAATTATTTTTCATCCTGCTGAAGGATCCGACGTGGAGGTCCCATATGTAACATCTATTACATCCGGTGCAGGAAACACCGAATACAATTCTTCATCCGGGAACGCCGCGATCGAACTGACGATCATAAAGAAAAACTGCAGTGATGGCATGAGTGATGAAACGCATCCGTACACGGTAGCATTGACGGTGAACAAAACGAAATATTCCGGTTGTGGCAGTGAAAGGAACTGATGAATAATGAGTCCGGGAACATCGCCGGTTATTTTTGATTTTCTTACGCCGGGTGTAAACGAAATTTCGTCTCTTTTTTTGGAGCGAATAATTTTTATCATCACCTGGTCACTGTAATGCTTTTCCGAAACGGCTTTCAAAGAACACGCCTGCTGAAATACCAGGAAAATCAATATTTCCGGGAAGAGCCTTTCTAAAAACCCTTGTCCGTTTTGCCTTTTAAAAGACCAGCATAATAAAAGGAATTTTTTACTATACTGAAATTAAATTTCCAAAAAATTTTTACCCTAAAATCAGTTACCCACTGTGCAGAAACCCCCTGACGCAATACAGGCTTACATCCGCTAATTTATACCCGGCTTTATCCACAGAATGTGAATATCTCTGGCTATGAATTGCTGAGACTTAAAAATACTTTCGTTATCTCCGTTAACATTTACTTAACCCGAGAAATTCTTTAGTTATGGCATCCAAAACCAAAGCACCCGTCAAGGGCGGGCTACAGTTTTCTCGTCGCTTTACCCGGGACGACGTGAATGTGTACGAAATGTTTGAATATGACTATCGTACTTCCATTATCCGTAACCCGACAGGTGAGGTGGTCTTCGAAATGAATAATGTGGAAGTTCCGCGGCAGTGGAGCCAGATCGCCACCGATATACTTGCCCAAAAATATTTTCGTAAAGCCGGGGTTCCTCAACCCGATGGTAGTTTCGGAAGAGAAACTTCTATCAAACAGGTAGCGCATCGCCTTGCCAATTGCTGGAGAGTTTGGGGAGAACGCTATGGATATTTTGCTACCGAAAAAGATGCAGAAATATTTTACGAGGAACTTGTGTTTAGCATCCTGAACCAGATGTGCGTGCCCAACAGTCCCCAATGGTTCAATACCGGGCTATATGAGAGTTACGGTATTAAGGGCAAACCCCAGGGCCATTACTATGTGGATTCGGCAGATGGCCAGCTCAAGAAATCCCAAAGTGCTTACGAACGCCCCCAGCCCCACGCATGTTTTATTCTGAGCGTGAGCGATGACCTGGTCAATGACGGGGGCATTATGGACCTCTGGGTGCGGGAGGCCCGTATTTTTAAATATGGTTCAGGTGTAGGGACCAATTTCTCCAATCTTCGCGGTGAAGGAGAGAAATTAAGCGGTGGAGGGACTTCTTCCGGGCTGATGAGTTTCCTGAAGATCGGCGATCGCGCTGCGGGTGCCATCAAATCGGGCGGCACCACCCGCCGGGCCGCTAAAATGGTCTGCCTCGACCTGGATCACCCCGAGATCGTTGAATTCATTAATTGGAAAGTGGAAGAAGAAAAAAAAGTGGCTGCCCTGATCGCGGCAGGCTATGCTTCCGGTTATGAAGATGAGGCTTACAGGACGGTAAGCGGGCAGAACTCCAACAACTCGATCCGTATCCCCAATTCTTTCTTTGAGAAATTAGAGAATGATGAAGATTGGGAACTCAAAGGAAGAATGGATGGAAGAGTGATGAAAAAAGTTCCTGCGAGGGAATTGTGGAACCAGATCTCTTATGCTGCCTGGCGTTGTGCCGATCCGGGTACACAGTATGAAACCACTATTAACGAATGGCATACCTGCCCCTCCGGCGGACCCATCAGGGCTTCCAATCCCTGCTCGGAATACATGTTCCTTGATAACACAGCCTGTAACCTGGCATCGGCCAACCTGATGAAATTTTATGATGCCGGGAAGAATGTATTTGATGTGGAAGGCTATGAATACAACTGCAGGCTGTGGACAGTGGTACTGGAAATATCCGTGCTGATGGCGCAATTTCCTTCGAGGGAAGTGGCACAACTCAGCTATGAATACAGGACTTTGGGACTGGGATATGCCAACCTGGGTACGCTGCTGATGGTGAGCGGTATTCGTTATGACAGCGAAGAAGCCAGGGGTATCGCGGCTGCCATTACCGCTATCATGACCGGTGTTTCTTACAAAACATCAGCAGAGATGGCACAGGTGCTGGGAACTTTTCCCCGGTACGAAGAGAATAAAGAAAACATGATGCGGGTAATGCGCAACCATCGCCTGGCTGCATATGATGCGGATGAATATGAAGGGCTGAGCCTGAAACCTCAGGGCATCAAAGCAAAATATTGCCCGGATTATTTATTAAAAGCAGCCTGTAAAGCATGGGATGATGCAGTGGAGTTGGGGGAAAAACACGGTTTCAGGAATGCACAGGCCACGGTCATTGCGCCTACCGGCACGATTGGCCTGGTGATGGATTGCGACACAACGGGAGTAGAGCCTGATTTTGCCCTCGTGAAATTCAAAAAACTTTCCGGTGGGGGTTATTTCAAGATCATTAACCAGTCGGTACCAGTTGCACTAAAGAACCTTGGTTATAGCGAAAAAGAAACGGCTGCCATTATCAGGTATACGGCAGGTGCCGCTTCATTTGCCGGCGCTCCTTATATCAATCACCAATCATTGAGTGAGAAGGGATTTATTGCCGATGAGATCAAACGACTGGATGCCGCCGCCACCGCTGCTTTTGAGATCGGATTTATTTTCAATAAATATACCCTGGGCGAAGAATGCCTGCAACGACTGGGTTTCACTCCCGAGGAATACAATAACCCCGAATGGAACCTGCTGGAAGCACTGGGATTCTCCGATGAACAAATGGAAGCTGCCAATGATTACGTATGCGGCACCATGATGCTGGAAAGCGCCCCAGGCCTGAAAGAAGAACACCTGCCCGTTTTTGACTGTGCCAACAAATGTGGAAAGAAAGGTCAGCGCTATATCCATGCGTATGGCCACATCCGTATGATGGGAGCTGTGCAACCATTTATCAGTGGTGCGATTTCCAAGACCATCAACCTGCCTCATGAAGCAACGGTGGAAGAGATTGCCGAAGCGTACCACCTGAGCTGGAAGCTCGGCTTAAAAGCAAATGCTTTATACCGTGACGGTTCTAAATTGTCGCAACCGCTCAGTAATAAAAGTGACAAGAAAAAGAATTCAGTCAGCAGCGTGCAGTCGCCCACCGACAGTGAACTGCCCGATGTAGATAGTCTTCCGCCAACGATAGAAAGTAATATTGTTGATCTCGGGAAATTGACGGTTGAAGAATTACTGGAAGAAGTACAGAAAAGGGTACAGGCCTCCCCGGATACCAAGCTGAAGAGAAAGCTGGCCAGTATTGTAGAACGCCGGGCATTACCCGCCAAGCGCCGGGGCTTTACGCAAAAAGCAAAGATCAACGGCCAGGCGGTATTTCTTCGTACCGGTGAATACAGCGACGGTACATTGGGAGAGATCTTCATTGATATGGCCAAGGAAGGCGCTACCATGCGCAGTATGATGAACTGTTTTGCGATCTCGATCTCCATCGGATTGCAGTATGGTGTGCCGCTGGAAGAGTTCGTTGATAAATTTGCCTTTACCAAATTTGACCCTTCGGGTTTTGTAGAGCACCCCAATATCAAGTCCGCCACTTCCATCGTTGATTTTATTTTCCGGGTATTGGGATATGAATACCTGGGACGCACCGACCTGGTGCATGTGCTTGACAAACCTGAAGTGATGAATACCGGCGCGGACGATTGGGATGAAGTGCCTTCCAATCCGTTGGAATACGAAGAGCCTGAATTGTCGAGTTTGCGGGTTACTCCCTCATCCGGCAGCGGAGCGCCGCAACCGGGAAAAAACCAGCGGGTCGCACAGCCGGTCAGAACAGAAAACGGCCTGGATGCGCTCAGCGCGGCTACCAAGAATATGCAGAGTGATGCACCCGCCTGTAATGTGTGCGGTCATATCATGATGCGGAGCGGCACCTGTTATAAATGCCTGAATTGTGGCAACCAGGGGGGATGCAGTTAGGACGTGAATGCTGAATGGCCAAGAGTTCTACCTATGCCGGAAATGATGACTGACGGCATACTAAAATTGTCAAGGACGACCCTGATTTATCCTGATTCTTCGGGATGTTGAAGGGCAAGGAAAAACCAAATAAAGAATGTACCCATTAATTCTCCATCCCGGTCATCGGACCGGGATGTTCTTTTATCAATGGGACGAATACGAAGTGAAATTGCTGGGGATAAATTAGTATTCCGATAGGGGTTTTGTTATTCTATTTCCAAATTACTCGTATTATCTTCACTTCTTAATCCGCTAGCTATGAAAACCAGAATCTTTGCTTTACTTATTCTTGCCATCCTCCTGCTTGAAAGCTGCAGCCGCACTTTTACGCCTTACCAGGCGGCCAATAATCCAAGAGGGAGAAAATGTGGAGTGATCCGGTAGACATGGATCTGGTATCAGGCATTGGGAATGAAATATTCGCGGGAAGCGCTCAATGTTTTCAGCTATTGGTGAGGAATTGAGCTTCATTCATTCTTCCCCGAACAACTTATTCACAGCGCCTTCCAGCACCGGGAATTTTTCAATAACAAAACTTTTAATCGTTGCGATCGCTTTTTTGGCTTGTTCTTCTGATAATCCTGCTTCAGCTTTTAGTTTGTCTATTAATTCCTGCATGAGTTTATTGTTTGCTGTTTGAAAGTAAAAGTAAGAAACGCGCAGGACCTGCTTATAATACTGCGTCTTGAATAATCTGTGTAAATCCGTGGAATCTGTGAGAAAAGATCCGGCAACCTGACCTTTAAGCAACTTTCAGTAAACTCAGCTTACTCTTATCAAACTTGCGTTTGGCATAATCAAGGTCGAGCGTGAAATGTGTTTCTTTGGAAGAAGGCAGCTCGTACATGGCATCGGTGAGGATGCCTTCGCAGATACTCCGGAGACCCCTGGCGCCCAGTTTATATTCCATTGCTTTTTCCACCATGAAATCCAGCACCTCCTCATCAATGGTAAGCTGGATATTTTCCAGTTCAAACAATTTCTTGTATTGTTTTACCAATGCATTCTTCGGATCGGTCAGGATCGCTCTTAAGGTGGCGGCGTCCAGCGGATCAGGTGGGTCACAACCGGCAACCGGCCCAGCAATTCCGGGATCAATCCAAAAGTTTTCAGGTCGGTCGCGTTCACATAGCGAAGCAGGTTCTTCTTCATACTTTCCTGCTGCTCTTTGTCAACATTGAAACCAATGGTATTGGTTTGTACCCGGCGGCCGATGATCTTGTCGATCCCGTCAAAAGCGCCGCCGCAGATAAACAGAATATTCTGGGTGTTGATCTTGATAAGTTTTTGTTCCGGGTGTTTTCTCCCTCCCTGCGGGGGCACCAGTACGTCCGTTCCTTCCAGTAATTTCAGCATGCCCTGTTGTACGCCCTCCCCGCTTACGTCGCGTGTAATGGAAGGATTATCCCCTTTGCGGGCGATCTTGTCGATTTCATCGATGTACACAATGCCGCGTTCGGCAGCCGCCACATCATAATTACATACCTGCAGCAGCCTTGTCAGTATGCTTTCTACATCTTCACCCACATAACCCGCTTCGGTGAACACCGTGGCATCTACGATGGCAAAAGGAACATTCAGCATCCGGGCAATACTTTTGGCCAGCAGGGTCTTGCCGGTCCCCGTTTCCCCCACCATGATGATATTACTTTTTTCTATCTCGACATCATTGCCACTGGCGGGATCTGTCATTTTTTGCTGTAATCTTTTATAGTGATTATAAACAGCAACCGCCAGCACTTTCTTGGCCTCTTCCTGTCCGATCGCATAATCATCCAGGAATTTTTTTATTTCTACGGGTTTTTTTACAGTAAGTTTAAAAGAAGACGCACCCCGGTCATCTTTGACTGTTAGTTCCTGGTCAATGATCTCCCTTGCGTGCTCTACGCAATTCTCGCAGATATGACCTTCCTGTCCGGCGATAAGGATCTTCACCTCATCACGGCTTCGTCCGCAAAATGAACAATGTAAAGGGTTTTTTGCCATTCTTTCGTGGGTATGACGCTGTACTAACGGAATCGTAAGTAACAAAATTATAAAACCCGGGGGTAAGGGGGGCTTTTATTTATCGCTCCGGGTGTAATTGGTTCAACGGGAATGGTTTATAGCTTATCTGTTAACTTGTCAACGATCCCGTATTCGATGGCTTCTTTGGCATTCATCCAGTAATCCCTGTCAAAATCCTTCATGATCTGTTCGACCGATTTATCGCAATTTTTTGCGAGGATGGCAGCCCCGATATCCTTTACCTTTTTGGTTTGTTCGGCCTGGATCTCCAGGTCAGAGCTTACCCCCTGTATATAACCACCAATAGAAGGCTGGTGGATCATCACTTCGCCGTGCGGGAAAATATATCTTTTCCCTTTTACACCGCCGCTTAAAAGGATGGAACCCATCGAAGCAGCAAGCCCCATACAAATGGTGCTGACGGGACTCTTGATCAATTGCATGGTGTCGTACATCACCATCCCGCTGGTGACCACTCCCCCCGGACTGTTGATGTAGAATTTTATTTCTTCGCCGGGTTTATCGGCTTCCAGCAATAAAAGTTTACTCACCACATCCTTGGCACTTTTATCATCCACCAATCCCCAGAGATAGATCTCTCTCTTCTCAAAAAAATACTTCTCCAGTTTTTTGCTGAACATCCCAAGATCGCTCTTGGGTCTTTCTTCCTGCTCTTCTTCCTCATCCCCTTTGTATAGAAATTGTCTGCGGTTCATACATGATTTTTTTATACTCAGCGTAAGATATTGCCTCTTCGGCCAGCATTTATTTCTTTTTATGACTACTTATTGCCTCTGCGGGCTTTGTAACAACCCCGGTTAATCCTTTTTTTGTTTTTTCGGGTTGGTAAGCAAAACTTCGTCTACCAGCCCGTACTCTTTCGCATCAGCCGCCGTCATCCAGTTATCCCGGTCAAAATCTTTTTCGATCTGTTCAATGGGCCGGCCTGTATGATGGCTCACCACTTCGTAGAGCTCTTTTTTTAGTTTGCGTATCTCATTTACGGTGATCTCGATGTCACTGGCCTGTCCACCTATGGCGCCACTGGGCTGGTGCATCATGATACGGGCATGTTTGAGTGCGGCCCTTTTGCCTTTTGTGCCGGCACCCAGCAGGATACAAGCCATTGAAGCGGCCACCCCGATACAGATGGTGGCAATATCCGGGCTTACATACTGCATCGTATCATAAACACCCAAACCGGAATATACCCCCCCGCCCGGGCTGTTGATATACATGTTAATGTCCCTTGACCGGTCAGTGGAATCCAAAAACAATAACTGGGCGGTCACAATATTGGCGATCTCATCATTGATTGGGTAGCCAAGAAAAATAATGCGATCCATCATCAGGCGGCTGTATACATCCATCACCGCTACGTTCAGCGAACGTTCCTCTATGATATTGGGGGTCATGGCTTTTACCAGTCCAGCTGCATAACTATCGAGGGTATTGCTGGAAATGCCGCGGTGCTTGACCGCATATTTTTCAAATTCGGAGTTGAATGTCATTCTTTATAATATTGATGATTTAACCAGTTGGAAAGCCGGTAAGTCAGCGTCAATAGCTAATGGCGATCAACTGCCAACCTGAAACGTTTCAACCGTCCTTCCTGTCCATCAAATATCCGTCCAAATGAGGTATTTGCCAAAATGGGAATGACAAGGAGGCAGAATTGACTCAGGGAAGTCCAGGGACCTACATGCCATAATGGTACTTTGTAAAGAACGCCTCATACGATTGTATGACTTACAGGGCCGACCTGACCATGTCTTTTAGTGATGATGATGCTGGTGTTCTTCCAGCATTTTGCTGAACTCTTCTGCAGTAATGTCCTGGTCCGTTGGTTGAACCTGGTTGGCAGCCCATTCAAAAATCTTTTGCGTCTGGATCCGGTTGTACGAATCCTCTACGTACTTTTTGTCCTTCATCATTTTCTCCACGTAGTCTTTTACCCAGGGCTGGTCATCGCTAAGATTCGTGCCACCCATATAATTGAATAACTGCTGCCGGGCAAAGCCCCTGATCTCGTCCGGGCTCACCTGAATAGCATTTTCCCCGACGATCTTGTCAGAGATCAGGGTCCATTTCAACTGGCTGAGGAATTTCGGGAATTCGGTTTCTACCTGCTCATCTGTTTTTTCTCCCTGCGCACCTGCCGGGTTATCCCGTTGCGTCTTCACCCACTTTCTTAAAAACTCTTCGGGGAACTGGATCGCCGTATGATCTACTAATTGATGAAATAGCTGGTCGTGGATCTGGTTGTTAGCCTGGCCATTCCAGTAAGCCTTTATTTCTTCTTTGACCTTATTGCTGAAATCGGCTTCCGTCTTTACTTCCTGGTTGGGATAAAGCTGGTTGAAGAATTCTTCGTTGAGTTCTCTTTTTTCCAGTAAACCGATCTTGACGATCTCTATTTTGAAAAATTTATCGGCCGCAGAAGGATCTTCTTTCAGCCCGAGATCACCGATGATCCATTCTCTTTCTTTGTCATCAAATGCCGTTTTCAATTGCGTAACCAGGGCGTCACCGGCTTTTTTTCCCATCCAGTCCTGGCGAAAGGGTTCGGCAAAATATTTTACCAGAATTGAATTGTCTTTTTTGTTATGTAGGTGCCCGGGGTCTTCGGCTTCAGCCCCGGTTTCGTTCACTTCCGTAAAAGTTACATTCAGTACATTCTCTTCCGTCGTCACCGTGTCCTGGTCTTTCAGGGTACCGTAGCGGTTCTGCAGGCGGGTAATCTCATTATTCACCATTTCATCAGTTATGGTAACAATGTAACGGGTGATTTTCATGCGGGACAGATCCGTCAAAGCAAATTCCGGTTTCATCCCGATCTCGAAATGGAAAGTGTAATCCAGGGGGTTGTTCATATCCAACTGCCGGATATTGGATTCCAGCGGCAGGGGTTGGGCGAAAATATCCAGCTTATCTTTCTCCAGGTAATTGATCAGCTCACGGTCAACCGATTTCAATACTTCATCTGCAAAAAGGGAAGCGCCGTACATTTTTTTGATCAGCCCTGCTGGTACCATGCCCTTCCTGAAACCGGGGATATTCGCTTTCCTGCTGTACTCCTTCAGTGTTTTTTCAAAAGAAGGCAGGTAATCGGCCTTTTCCAGTTTTACGGTCAGCTTTTCATGCAACAGGCCGATGTTTTCTTTGGTAACTGTAGCCATTATTAAGATTTATTTTGAACAAACGAACAGATGGGCAAGGAATACCGAATAATAAGTAAACACCCTGCGGTTAGGAGTTTTGCTCTGACTTCAACATGCTGAATTCCCTGTTCATCTGTTCTGTACTCCCATTGTCCGGATGGAGGGACTCGAACCCCCACACCTTGCGGCATCAGATCCTAAGTCTGACGTGTCTACCAATTCCACCACATCCGGTTTTAGCCGGGAGTCATTAGTGATCACTCAGGAGAACCTTGGTTCTCCTGCCCGCAGCTCCTGGCTTATCGCTCACGGCTTTCTTTGGGGCTGCAAATGTAGCGCATTCGGGCTATAAAAACGGCTGTTTTTCAGTAAATTCGTAGCGATCACATGGACACTTTAGCACCTATACCGAAGTATAATCTCAACGAGGAGGAGGAGAAAAAACTCATTCTCAGGGACTACCGTTCCCTTTTAAAAGTGCTGAAAGCAAAATTGAAACCGGGGGATAAGAATCTGATCCGTATCGCTTTCGAAATGTCGGCCGAAGCACACAAGACCATGCGCCGCAAAAGCGGGGAGCCTTATATCCTTCACCCGATTGCCGTGGCTAAAATATGCGTGGATGAGATCGGGCTTGGTGTCCGTTCCACCATCTGTGCCCTGCTTCATGACACGGTGGAAGACACGGATATTTCACTGGAAAATATCGAAAGGGAATTCGGGAATGAAATTGCCCGCATCGTGGACGGGCTGACGAAGATCTCCAATGTGATCGACGTGAACGCCTCGCAACAGGCCGAGAATTTTAAAAAGATCCTTCTCACGTTGACGGATGACCCCCGTGTGATCCTGATCAAACTGGCCGACCGGCTCCACAACATGCGGACCCTCGACAGCATGAAACGGGAGAAACAACTGAAGATCTCGTCGGAGACGGTCTATGTCTATGCACCGCTGGCACACCGCATGGGTTTGTACAATATCAAGACTGAGATGGAAGACCTGGCGATGAAATATATGGAGCCGGATATCTACCGGGAGATCGCCCGCAAACTCGCCGACACCAAAAAAGAAAGGACGAAATACATCAATGAATTCATCAAACCCATCAAAGAGAAGCTGGATAAAGCCCAACTGAAAGCCGAGATCTACGGTCGCCCCAAAAGCATTCACTCCATCTGGAATAAAATGAGGAAAAAAGGAGTGGAGTTTGAAGAAGTGTATGACCTTTTTGCCATCCGGATCATCATTGACTCGCCGCCGGAAAAGGAAAAAGAAGATTGCTGGAAAGTATATTCCATGATCACCGATGAATATTCGCCTTCACCCGAACGGTTACGCGACTGGCTGAGCAATCCTAAATCAAATGGCTATGAAGCCCTGCACACTACGGTGATGGGAGGACAGGGCAAATGGGTGGAAGTGCAGATACGCACACAGCGGATGAACGAGATCGCCGAGAAAGGACTGGCCGCCCACTGGAAATACAAGGAAGACACCAACGATGAGAGCCGGTTTGATAAATGGTTCCAGCAGATCCGGGAAGTGATCAGCAGCCAGGATACCGACAGCGTGGATTTCCTGCAGGATTTCAAAACCAGTTTCCTGGCTGAGGAGATTTACGTGTATACTCCCAAAGGAGATATAAAAATGTTACCGGTAGGTTCCACCGCGCTTGATTTTGCTTTTGCGATACACAGCGCCATCGGGGTAAAGACCATTGGCGCCAAAGTGAACCACAAACTTGTGCCGATCAGCCACAAATTGCACAGTGGTGACCAGGTGGAGATCATCACCAGCAGTAAGCAAAAAGCATCGGAAGACTGGTTGGGATTTGTAGTTACTTCAAAAGCAAAAGGAAGAATACGGGATGCGCTGAAAGAAGAAAAAAGAAAAGTGGCGGATGAAGGGAAGTACACAGTGCAAAGAAAACTGGAAGGCATGGGTGCTTCTTTTTCGCCGCATAACATTGATGAACTGGTGCAATGGTACAAGTTGCCTTCTCACCTGGATCTTTTTTACCAGGTGGCGGTAAAAAACATTGATCTGAAAGAACTGAAGGAATTCAAAGTGACCGGTGACAGGATCGATGCTCCGAGGCCGGTAAAGATCGTGCAGGAAAAAACCGAGATCATTCCCCATCACCAGGTAACGGCCAGGAAAGATGCCGAACTGGTGATCTTTGGCGAAAGCAGTGATAAGATCGTCTATAACCTGGCTAACTGCTGCAAGCCGATCCCGGGTGATGATGTATTTGGCTTTGTGACCACCGGCAAAGGATTGACCATTCACCGCACCAACTGTCCCAATGCTGCGAAGCTGCTGGCCAATTACGGGCACCGCGTAGTGAAGACCAAGTGGGCCAAGAACAAGGAGATCTCTTTCCTCACCGGTATAAAAATAGTGGGCATGGATGATGTGGGCGTGGTGAACAAGATCACCAACCTGATTTCCGGTGAATTGAAAATAAATATTGCGGCCCTTACCATCGAGGCAAAAGACGGATTATTCGAAGGAAATATCCG
>CAYSIU010000031.1:0-11965 GCA_964431095.1 uncultured Chitinophaga sp.
TCCGAAAGAAAAGGACCAATAGTCGTTATTATTTGATGACATAACAAGTTTATGACAAGTAGACAGGAACAGCAGATTAAAAAAAAGAACGCCCAACTGGAGAAAGAATTGGCTGAAGCAACGGCTAAACTCCGGCAAAAAAACGGGGAGCTGGAAACGGAAGCGGCATTGGAGAAAGTCCGGGCGGTGGCCATGAGCATGAAAGAGCCGGCCGATATGCTGGAAATATGTAAAACTATTTCGCTGCAACTTAAACGGCTGGGAGTAAAAGAGATCCGCAATGTGCAGACCGCTATTTTTTACGAAGAACGGGGCACGTATATGAATTACCAATATTATGCTAAGCATGATAAAACTTTTATTACCGATACCATTTATACCGATCATGACGTCGCAAGGGATTTTGCAACGCAAATGCTGAGAGGAAAAGGAAAATTTTATATCCACCATATCGAAGGAAGAAAAAAACTCGACAATTGGATCGCTTACCAAAAATCCACGAATGTTTTTATTGACGAATACCTCTACACAGCATCATCGCTTAGCTATTATTGGTATTCGCTGGGTCCTGTTGCCTTAGGGATCTCAACCTATTTCCCTTTGACGGAAACTGAAGAGAATTTGTTCAAACGGTTTCTCAATGTTTTTGGATTAGCCTATCGCCGTTATCTGGATATTGAAAAAGCCGAAGTACAGGCAAGAGAAGCAGAAATTGAATTAGGGTTGGAAAGAGTAAGGGCAAGAGCTATGGCGATGCAAAAGTCTGATGAGTTGTCTGAATTGGCCGATACTGTTTTTAAAGAATTAACCAAGCTTGATTTTGCATTAAAATGGTGCATCATTAATATCATAGATGAGCCTTCGTTGACGAATACAGTTTGGGCAGCCAATCCCGATATAGAAAAGACACCTGAATCCTATCACATGAAATTTGAGGACTATCCCTTTCATCATGCTATGATGAAAGGGTGGAAAGAAAGAAATGCAAAATGTGTTTACATAATCGAAGGACAGGAGAAAAAAATATACGATGAATATTTATTTAATGAAACAGAATTCAGGAGGGTACCTGCAGCAGCACAAGCAGCATCGAGAGCAATGGAGAGATATGTTGTTACTTTCACCTTCAGCAATTTTGGCGGATTACAAACTGTAGGTGATACTCCATTGTTAGATGCCAGCCTTGATATCCTTAGCCGCTTCGGAAAAGTTTTTGATCTTACTTATACCCGTTTCAATGATTTGAAATTAGCCGAAGCGCAGGCAAGAGAAGCGAAAATTGAAGCAGCACTGGAAAAAGTGAGAAGCCGGACAATCGGTATGCAAAAAAGTGATGAGTTGAAAGATGTGATACAAATTGTGTATGAGCAATTCGTTCACTTAAATATTCATATTGAACATACAGGCTTTCTTATTGATTATAAAGCAAGGGACGATATGCATATCTGGCTGGCTGATCAGTACCTGGTTCCCTCAGAGGTAACGATCCCTTATTTTGATTCTCCACCCAATAACAGCATTAAGGAAGCAAAAGAAAAGGGACTGGATTTCTTTACATACCATCTGACTTTTGAAGAAAAAAACAAATTTTATCGGGATCTTTTTAAGTTTATTCCAGGCGTGCCGGAGGAATCATTGAAATATTATTTCAATTGTCCTGGCCTTGCCGGATCAGGTGTATTGTTGGAGAATATTGGTTTGTATATCGAGAATTTTTCCGGTATTCCTTATTCGGTAGAAGATAATGCAGTGCTGATGCGCTTTGGAAAAGTGTTTCAACAAACTTATACCCGTTTTCTCGATCTGCAAAAAGCCGAAGCACAGGCAAGAGAAGCGCAGATTGAAGCGGCGCTGGAAAGAGTTCGTGCGAAGTCAATGGCTATGCATGATAGTGAGAACCTGCATGAGGTGATCAATGTGTTAACAGACCAGTTGTTGCAGCTCGGCTTTGTATTTGATACGGCCAGCTTCATTACCGACTTTACATCTGCCGGCATCGAATTCTGGATTTCGACCCCCGGGGTTCAGATGCCCGATAAAGTTTTTGTTCCCCAGGCAGATCTTTTATTATTCCGGATTTTCGATAAAGCGGTAAAACAAAATGATGACTTTATTTCCTATACGCTGTCAAAGGAAGATAAGGATGACTTTTTCCGGCATTTTTTCAGGCATACAGAAGCAAAATACCTTCCTGAGGAAAGAAAAAAAATTGTATTCGATACACCGGGCCTGAGCGCTTCTGTTTCCCTGATGAAAAACGTATTTCTCACCCTTGCCAATTACCGGGCAACTCCCTATACTGAGGAGGAAAATATTATCATCAGACGGTTCGCCAGGGTTTTCGAGCAATCCTATACCCGGTTTCTTGATCTGAAAAAGGCAGAAACACAGGCAAGAGCGGCATTGATCGAGGGAGCATTGGAAAGAGTCCGGGCCCGGGCATTGGCCATGCAGCAGCCGGAAGAACTAAAGGATGTTGCCCAGGTGATGAGAAATGAAATGGGAGCTTTGGGCGTAGAAGAACTGGAAACCAGCAGTATTTATATTCATGGAGATAACCTGGAGAATGTGCAATGCTGGTATGCATTGCAGGATCCAAAGCATACGGAAAAGAAAATGATTGCGGATCATTTTATACTCAATCTCGATGATACCTGGGTAGGAAGAGAGATGAAAAAGTTTTATTTGTCCAATGAAAACCAGACTTCTATTGTGATGCAGGGAGCTAATCGTCGTGAATGGATCGAGTATTGTTATAAACGTTCGCTGGTCTTCTCTGGGTTTTATGGAGACACAATTCCGGATCGTACTTACCATCTGTATAAGTTTTCGCATGGATATATCGGTGCTGCGGCCCCGGGGGATATATCTGCCGAAAGTTGGCGGTTGTTAAGCCGTGCTGCTTCTGTTTTTTCACTGGCCTATTCCCGTTTCAGAGATCTGACACAAGCAAGAAATGACCTGATCAAATTAAAAGAAGAAAAGAAAAGAGCTGAAGATGCTCTTACTGAATTGCAAGCCACGCAAAAGCAATTGATACAATCAGAGAAAATGGCTTCACTCGGTGAATTGACTGCTGGTATTGCACACGAAATTCAAAACCCCTTAAACTTCGTCAATAACTTTTCTGATGTAAGCAATGAGTTGTTGGAAGAAATGAAAGTTGCACTGGACAGGGGGAATAATGATGATGTCAAAGCTATAGCGGATGATGTAAAGCAAAACCTGGAAAAAATTTTGTTTCATGGTAAAAGGGCCGATGCGATTGTGAAAGGAATGTTGCAGCATTCAAGAGTCGGCAGCGGGCAAAAAGAGCTGACAGACATCAATGCCTTGTGTGATGAATATCTGCGACTGGCCTATCATGGATTAAGGGCAAAAGACAAATCCTTCAGTGCAAAGTTTGAAACCGATTTTGATAAATCAATTGGGAAAATAGAAGTGGTGCCGCAGGAGATCGGCAGGGTGATTCTAAATCTCATCAATAATGCTTTCTATGCTGTAACTGAGAGAAAAAAATTAGATGAAAACGCCCGCCCGGATGACCCGGTCGGACGGGGATATGAACCGATCGTAACTATAAAGACTCTCAAGAACCCCCCTTTGGGGGGCAGGGGGGCTGGTATTGAAATACGAGTAAAGGATAACGGCAACGGCATTCCGCAAAAAGTTTTAGATAAAATATTTCAGCCCTTTTTCACCACAAAACCAACGGGTGAAGGAACGGGATTAGGATTGAGTCTGGCCTATGATATTGTGACGAAAGGACACGGAGGAGAAATCAATGTGGTAACGAAAACGGGGGAAGGGAGTGAATTCATCATTCAACTTCCACTTATCTGATCAAAATGAGCAAACAAAAAAAACAGGAAGCAATAAATAAAAATTCTGCATTAAAAAATCAGCTTGCTGAAAAAACCTTTCAGTTAAAGATCGAATCGGCGCTGGAGAGGGTGAGAGCCGTTGCCATGGGAATGAAACAGCCAGCCGATATGCTGGGAGTTTGCCGCGTTATTTCCGATCAACTGGAATTGCTGAACATAGGGAGTATACGGAATATTCAAACGGCCATTATCAATAAAGAAAAAGGGATCTATCAGAATTATGAATATTTCACACAGTATAAAAAAACAGACATACTGGAACTTGAAATAAATTTTCACCCAACGATCAGGGAATTTGCAGGAAAAATACAGAAATCAAAAAATGCTGTTTTCATAAAAACGTTTAAAGGAAAAGAGCTAAAGGATTGGAGAGAATACCGGAGAAAGACAAAACAGGATCCTGATCCCACACTTGACAAAGCAAAAGCAATTCACTATTATTTTTATTCGATAGGTCCCGGTGCGTTGGGGATCACTGTTTACAGTCCGCTGAAAGCAGATGAGATAAAATTATTCAAACGATTCAAAAATGTTTTTGAACTCGCCTACAGCCGGTTCATCGAAATTGAAAAAGCCGGAGCACAGGCAAGAGAAGCACAGATTCAATTGGCTCTGGAAAGAATTAGAGCCAGAACCATGGCGATGCAAAAAAGCGATGAATTGCCCGAAAAAACCTATTTAACTTTTAAGCGATTGAAAGAAATGGGTGAAACTGAGGCACATCTTTCTATTGGTATTGTAAATGAGGAAACAGGTTTCGTTGAATTGTCTGCTACGGTCCATGGTAATCCCATGCCCCAGACTTACCAGATTGCTGCCACTGAACCTTATGTAATGAAAAAAGCAGTGAAGGCATGGAAGGAAAAAAAGAGATCAATAATTGTAAAGATCGAAGGCAAAGAATTAAAGAAATACAATGCATGGCGTAACAGTGTTATAAAAAAGAAAATTATTTTTCCTGAAAAGCAATGGATTGTTAATATAGTTTTCTTTTCAAAAGGTCTGTTGTCATTTTCTTCTGACAAAGAAATATCCAAAGAAACATTTCAATTAGTAGAAAGATTTGCAGCGGTATTTGATCTTACTTATACTCGTTTTCTCGATCTTAAAAAAGCAGAAGCACAAGCAAGAGAAGCTGAAATAGAACTGGCATTGGAAAGAGTAAGAGCAAAGACCATGGCTATGCAGAAAAGTGAGGAACTACACGAAACCACCCTGGTTTTATTTCAACAATTCAAATTATTGGGTGCTACGACTGCACAGGTATCCATTTGCATTTTTGACGAAGCAATAAAGACAGGTGAAATGTTTGTGACACTGAAAGGAGAAAAAATTGATCGCTCTTTCACTATGGAACTGGATAAGGAAGTTTTTGTGATAAAGAAAGTGAAAAAATTTTTCCTCGATAAACAAAAAAAATTCTCATTCTCATTTAAAGGAATAGAATTACAAAATTATAATCGCTGGCGAAATGCATTGGTAGGAAAAAAAGCCTGGGATGAATCCAATGCAATCCTTAAGCAATCATGGCATGTGAATGGTGTGATCTTTTCAAGAGGAATGATAGGCATATCATCTGAAACGCCGCCTTCCGAGGAAGCTTTAAAGATTTTAGAGCGGTTTGGAAATGTTTTTGATCTCACTTTCACCCGTTTTCTCGATCTGAAACAGGCAGAAGAGAATGCCCGGGAAGCCCGGATCGAAGCTGCATTGGAAAGAGTCCGGACCCGTACCATGGCAATGCATAAGAGTGAAGAACTCATAGAAACGTCGGCATTGCTGTTAGACCAATTCACCCAACTGGGTTATAGACCCGAGAGGATGTCGGTTGGGATCTACAACGAACAAAGCCGGAAAGTGGAAATATGGACCACCGGTTTCCAGGGCGATAACCGTTTATACGAAATCCCGTTTGAAGAACCTCAGGTTTTTGCTAAATCATACCGTGCGTTAAAGAGTAAACAAACGTCGTTAGTGGTAAACCTTTCGGGAAAAAATTTACAGGATTATATCAAATACTGGAACTCGCTGGGATATCGCTATCCGGCGAGTGATACGATCAAACGGCTGGTTGTGAACGTTGCTTATTTTTCCAGGGGACATATCGGGTTTATTTCTTCAGAAACCGTACCCGAAGCCACCATAAAATTGTTGGAACGATTTGCCGCTGTATTCGATCTTACCTATACCCGTTACCTTGATCTGCAGAAAGCGGAAGCACAGGCAAGAGAAGCGCAGATAGAAGCGTCATTGGAAAGAGTAAGAAGTCGCACTATGGCAATGCACCAAACTTCCGAATTGCAAGAGGTGATTCACACCGTCCATCACGAGCTCCTCAATCTGAACCTTTCGATTCACGGAGGATCATTTGTAGTTATTAATGATGATGTTGGACCAGAATTGCGTTGTTGGGGTTCAGGCGGTACGGCTAATACATCAAAAGAAGTGCAGGTACCACATTTTAATATGCCTTTTTGTACAAACTTGATGAAAGGTATTAAAAGGGGACCGGGATTTTTTACAGAAGAATTTTCTCAAAACGAAAAAAAGACATATTTCACAAAATTATTTAAACATAGGCCCTGGTCGGACCTTAGTAGTGAACAGAAAAAAGAAACGCTTTCAAGTTTGGGAGGATATACAAGGTCAGTTGCTGTCTCAAAGCATACTGCGATCTTTATTATTAATCATAACGGAATAAAATTCACAGAAGCTGAAAATGATATTTTAAAACGTTTCGCTAAAGTTTTCGAACAGACTTACACTCGTTTCCTCGATCTGCAAAAGGCAGAAGCACAAGCAAGAGAAGCGCAGATAGAAGCTGCATTGGAAAGAGTTCGTGCCAAAACGATGGCTATGTATAGATCAAAAGAATTGGATTCCGTTATTAAAACAGTTTATTCAGAATTAAAGAAGCTGGATGTATCATTTTACCGATGCTTCATTATGATATTCGATGAGCACAAAGGAGCAACCTGGTGGATGGGAAGTCCTGATGATGATCTGTTCCATGAGGGATTTTATGTTCAATATCACACACAGCCCCCGCATTTGGCTTACTTACAAGGATGGGAGGAGCGACAACAAAAATGGGAATATTGGTTAGGAGGACAGATAAAAAAAGATTGGGATGAATTTATATTTACTAAAACGGAGTTGTCAAAATTGCCCCCAATTGTTATTCAGGACATGAAGTCTTTTGAGCATGCATGTTTAGCCGCATCGTTTGAGAATTTTGGTTGCATAACAACCGGAGGTGTTCAACCGCTAAATGAAGAATCATATAATATCCTAAGCCGTTTTGCCAAAGTGTTTGATCTCTCTTACACACGGTTCAAGGATCTGCAAAAAGCCGAAGCACAAACAAAAGAATCACAAATTCAATTGGCCTTGGAAAGAGTGAGAGCAAGAACAATGGCCATGCAGCATAGCGATGAGCTCAAAAATGCGGCTGCATTATTATTTCAACAGGTAAAAGCATTAGGGGTTCCAGCTTATGCCTGCGGTTATAATATATGGGAACAAAATGAAAAAGTTTTCACTTCCTGGATGAGTACACAGGATGGCAGTGATTTTAACGCAGTGCTGAATATTCCATTGACCGAAGACGCAAATTTTATCCGTTTTGCCGACTCGAGAAAAAAAGGCGAACCATTTTTTGTTTTGGAACTGAGAGGTGCACGAATGCGGGAGCATTACGGGTATCTTAACACGATCCCGGAATTTAAGGCCTGGTTCGATTACTCAGCCAATATGGGCTTTGCTCTTCCCGAAACACAGATACATCATATCGCTAATTTTTCTCATGGCAATTTGCTGTTTATTACATTGGAACCCTGCCCTGAGTTTCATGATGTCTTTAAAAGATTCGCGGCTGTATTTGACCAGACTTACACGAGGTTCCTCGATTTGCAAAAAGCCGAAGCACAGGCAAGAGAAGCACAGATTGAAGCAGCATTGGAACGGGTTCGTTCAAAAGCAATGGCCATGCACAAAAGTGATGATCTGAATGCTGCGGTTGCTGTTGTTTTTGAAGAACTGGATAAATTAAATCTTGGTATGTCCCGGTGTGGTATTGGTATCTTGAATTATGAAAAACGTACCGGGGATGTATGGATGACATCAGCTGATCATGGAACTACGGTCCAGGTAACCGGGGATGAATCCATGGACATCCATCCATTATTAGAGGGAGCATTAGAATCATGGAAGAAAGGAAAAGATTTTTCTTATTTGTTGGAAGGCGAAGATCTTCGCCAATACTACCAAGCCGTCGGTTCTACAAATATTAAGTTGCCTGAATCACAAACTATCGCAGCTCAGCACTTTTATTACATGACTCCTTTTCATGCGGGAGGACTATTTGCATTTCGCGACACAGAATTTCCTGAAGAAGCAAAAAAAGTGATGAAACGCTTTGCAAATGTTTTTGATCTCACTTATAAACGTTTTCTTGATTGGCAACAAGAGGAAGGACAGGCAAGGGATGCGCAGATCGAAGCTTCGTTGGAAAGAGTGAGAAGTAAAACCATGGCAATGCACAACAGCCAGGATGTGGCCACTACCGTTTCCGCCATGTTTGACGAATTGCTAAAACTGGAGATCAGGATATTTCGATGTGGTATAGGAATTATGCATGATACGGAACCTATGGAAGTGTGGACAGCAAGACCGGGTGTACATGAAAAACCTGATTTAGTGATCGGCCGCCTTAATATGAACGTGCATCCCTTGCTTCAAGGTGCATTAAACGGTTGGAAGAACAAGCAGGAATCTTTTTCTTATGATCTGAAGGGTGACGACCTGGTTCAATATTACACGAGTCTCAACAATCAACCGGATTATCCCGTGAAATATGATCTTTCTACGCTGCCATCACAATTATTTCATAACGATTTTTATTTTAATGAAGGGACCCTATTTGTTTTTTCGTTGGAGCGATTACCGGCAGAGACATCAGCTATAGTAAAACGATTTGCTACAGTATTTGGTCAAACCTACCGCCGGTATCTTGATCTGCAAAAAGCTGAAGCGCAGGCAAGAGAAGCACAGATCGAAGCATCACTGGAAAGAGTGAGAAGTAAAACCATGGCGATGCACAACAGCCAGGATATAAGTGCTGCTACGGCCGTAATGTTTAATGAATTTTCTAAGCTGGGTGTGGAAAATATGCGCTGCGGGATCGGCATTCTTCACAAAGATTCTGAAGTGATGGAAGTGTGGGCAGCCACGACAGCAAAAGATGGACACGAGGTAAAAGGGGCAGGGCTGGTCAGCACCCAGGGACATTTATTATGGCAACGGATGTATGCTGATTGGAAAGAAAAGAAAGAATCTTTTTTGTATCATCTACAGGGAGATGATTTGAAAGCTTATTACCAGGCGTTAACCAACACTTCCAGTTACTCGGCACCTTACCTGAAAGAAAAATTTGCGGATCATTATTGTTATGTTACCTATTTTGAAGATGGAGTCATCTTCACCTTCAACTATAACCTTTATACAGACGAACAAAAACAGATTTTAAAACGATTTGCTGCTGTTTTTTCACTTACCTATAAAAGATATAAAGACCTCAAAAAAGCCGAAGCACAGGCAAGGGAAGCACAGATCGAAGTATCATTGGAACGGGTTCGGGCCAAAGCTATGGCTATGCATAGTTCAAAAGACCTCGCTGAAACGCTAAGTGTTTTTTATCGTGAACTGAAATCGTTAAGTGTTACACCAAGGAGATGCGGGGTAGCCATCATGGATAAAGATACACGTATGGCTGAATTGACCACCATGAACACAACTGAACAGGGAGATTCCATTGAAATCATCGGTACCATACTAATGGACGGGCATCCTGTATTATCAGGTGTTTTTGAAAGTTGGCGGAGACAAAAGGAATATCATGCGGTTTTAAGAGGAAACCAGATCAAAGAATATTACAAGGTATTAAGGCCGCAAATATCTATCCCGGATTATCCGCATGATGTAGTTCAGTATGGATATTATTTCATGTTCAATGAAGGAGATGTGTATGCCTGGACAGAAAAGGAGTTGTCAGAAGAAGATCTAAAAATATTCCGCCGGTTTACTACGGTGGTTAGCTTAACCTATAAACGTTATAAGGATTTACAACAAGCCGAAGCACAGGCAAGAGAAGCGCAGATAGAAGCATCACTGGAGCGGGTTCGCGCCAAAGCAATGGCGATGCACAGTTCAGAAGATCTTGGACTGACGGTGGAAACATTTTTTACTGAGCTGAATGCACTGGGCGTAAACCCGCATCGTTGCGGGGTTTCTTTGATGGACAGAGAATCAAGAGTAGCTGATTTTGTAGCAACTACGGCCACTGCAGAGAACCAATCAAAAAAAATGGCAGGAAAATTGACGATTGCGGGGCACCCGGTACTCGACCGCATATTTGAGCATTGGGAAAAACAGGAGGAGTTTCACCCGGTGTTGCACGGCGAGGAAATTATAGATTATTACAAGCATATGAACCCGGAGGTTGCGTTCCCGGATTTTGCAGAGGACAAAGTTCAATTTGGTTATTATTTTTCCTTTAAAGAAGGGTTTGTATTTGCCTGGGTCAACCAGGAATTGCCGGAGAATGATTTAAAGATCTTCCGCCGGTTCACCTCCGCACTCAGCCTTACTTACAGCCGTTATAAGGACCTGCTTCTGGCAGAGTTCCAGGCCAGGGAAGCGCAGATCGAAGCAGGCCTGGAAAGAGTTCGTGCCAGAACCATGGCCATGCACAGCAGTGAAGATGTAAGCAACGCTACAACAACCATGTTTACAGAGCTGGAAAGATTGGGTATTGAAAATTTTCGTGGTGGTATTACCCATATCATGAAAAACCGTACTCAGGAAGTTTGGTCGGTGACTAGACTAGACGACAGCAGCCTTCCAGGCGGGGTAGAAAAAACTGTAAAGGCCACCGGCATCTTTCATATCGATGATCATCCATTCTGGCAGGATATGTATAAGGAATGGGAAGAAAAAAAAGATTTTCTGTATCACTACCTCGCCGGAAAAGAGAAAGATGATTATGTGAAGGTATTGAACTCCTCACCCTACTTTTCACAACCGATTAAAGAATTTCCTGATGTTCATTTCCAAATCTATTATTTCGGTGAAGGGGCCGTTTGGGCAAATTCATTACAACCTCATTCGGAAGATGATAAACAGATCATGAAAAGATTTACATCGGTTTTTTCATTGACTTTCCGTCGTTACCAGGATCTGAAAAAAGCTGAAGCGCAGGCAAGAGAAGCAACTATTGAAGCAGCATTAGAAAAAGTTCGTGGTAAAGCGATGGCGATGCATAATAGTGCTGATGTTTCTTCTACAGCCAGCATGGTGTTCTCCGAGATCAGGCAATTAGGCATTCACTCTATTCGTTGCGGTGTAGGATTGCTCTCGAAAAACAGTCGTGTTGCACGGATGTATGCCGCCACAAAATCCGGCGAAAATGATTCATTATCACTCATGGGTGAAATAGAATTGTCTGGCCATCCCTGTTACGATAAACAAATTGAAGCGTTTTTAACTGGGAATAATTATTTCGGAATCCTGGAAGGAAAAGACCTTGCTGAATACTATGAAGTATTTCGAAAAAAGATATCGGGCCTTCCTGCGGAAGCCGGAATGCATGGAAAAGAGTATTGCTATTATCTCCCCTTTTCAGAAGGAATATTGTACTCCTGGTCGGATCGCCCCTATGGTGAAAGTGAAGTCAATATATTGAATCGTTTCAAGGCTATCATTGACCTTACATTCCGAAGATTTATAGAATTGCAAAAATCAGAAGCCAATGCAAAGGAAGCAGTCAAGCAAGCTGCGCTTGACCGGATCCGTGCAGACATTGCATCTATGCGTACGATCGGCGATCTGAACCGGATCATTCCGCTTATATGGAATGAGCTTACTATTCTTGGCCTGCCATTCACTCGCTGTGTTGTTTTCATTATGGATAATGAGCAACAACTCATCCACACTTTTCTTTCTACTCCTGAAGGGAAAGCCAGTGATGTATTTCTTTTACCCATCATGGCCCTGGGAAATATATCGTCGGTCTTAACTCACGT
>CAYSIU010000032.1:0-11948 GCA_964431095.1 uncultured Chitinophaga sp.
AAAAGATAATCACAATAAAAAATGAAAGTAGAAAATAAATAATCAAAAGCCTATTAAGATTTTCTTTTGTTTACTAAAGATCAGGAAAAATTCTGATCCTTGTTCCTATGCCCTGACCTCTGCCTTATCTTGCTTCCAACACTTCAATTTCAAAAACAAGGATACTATTAGGCGGAATTTTGGCCGACCGGGTGCGGATGGAATAAGCCAGGCCGGAAGGGATGACCAGCTTAATTTTTCCACCGACCTTACAAAGCGGCACACCTATCTGCCAGCCTTTGATCAGTCGTTTCAACGGGAACATGGCGGGCTTATCTTTTATGTCGTCTACCAGTGAACCATCATTAAGCAGGGTCAGCCTGTAGAAAACACTCACCGTATCATTGATGGAAACCTGCCGTCCGTTTCCTTCTTTCATGATCTTATAATACACCCCATCTTTATTCTCCTTCACATCGATCCTTGAGGCGGCAATCGCTTCGTTGATCTGCTCCACCTCAACCTGCTGTTGTTGCAGACTGTCAATATGCGGATACAAATTAATGACGGGTGCAGGCAGTTGCTCATCTTTGAGATTTTTCCAGCTGCCATTGACCCGCTGACACCATACAGACCCGGTATGCATGTCAATTTTTGCTTTTTTGGCTATCCTGGAGAATGATGAAAGATTTTGGAGCGTATTCCACCTGCCGTCTATCCTGCAGGTGCCGATCAGTTTCCATTTATTTTCTTTTGGAAGCCAGACATAGCCGGAATACAGGGAAAAATTCCCGGCTGAATCTCCTGCAGTTGCGATCAGCAATTTGAACGTTTCATTGGTATTCCATTCATATTTCCACTCTATTTCGCCTTTTTCGCGGGTATCTGTATTCAATCCCTGTGCTGTTTTTTTTGCTGTTTCTGGAAAATCAAAAACGATAGATCTTTCTTTTTTGCCAGCTTCCAGTGCAAGTTTTACGACATCGGTTTGAATACCTGCAACTACTTCCTTCCGGGTATTGACCACCTTTATATTTATTTCAGCCAGGAACTGCACTGCTTTTATACTATCGGGCAGGTTGTAATAGACAGTGGAATCCTTATCGCCAGCCTTTACCGAAGAACCTGTCAGGAGCAAAACGAGAACGATAGCAAAGTTTTTCATGCACGAAAAAATTAAGCTTTATTAAGATTTTCAAAAAGACAGACTCCTGACCACGGAAGAGAGCCCTTTGGTCCCTCCGGTTCCGGGTAAGCGGCAAAAGCCATCATTTGTTCATTTAGCCTGTTCAACGAGGCGGCTGTTTTTAACAGAGACCCTGATTCGACGGATTTCCAGCCATAAGGAAGAAAAAATCCTTCTCCTTCCGGAGGCGCGAACTTGAATTCGGCATTGGCCTCCTTCATGGTGGTTCCTATTTTTTCCTGCATCATCGTCAAAAGACCAGGGGAAGCCAGGTCAAAGACCCATCGGGTGAAATGAGGCTGGGATGAAAGATCAGCCGCCAGCTCCGCCGCCTGTTCATAAGTAAGATAGATCATCAGCCCTTCGGTAGTGATCAACGCTTTCCTGCATTTATGATTAAACTCACTGAAAAAAGCGCTCCTTGCTTCCCGATCGGCAAGATCCAGCGAAATGGTTTGCAGGTCGCAACGGGGTTTTTCTTTGGTCAGTATTTCTTTTTTGTACGCTACGATGCCGGGCAGATCAACGTCGATCCATTTCAGTGAAGCGGGCAGGTCCATCCGGTAAGGTCTTGCATCAAGACCCGCAGCGAGGTTGATGATCATATCATAACCCTGTTCTACATGCTGTTTTATGAAGTCATCGAATAACCAGGTTCTTGCCACAAATGACCAGCTGTTCTGCCGGGTGAATTCGATCGAGTCGGCAATTTCACTCCCTTTATCTCCGGCCAGTCTCCGGGCAAAGGGATCATGGAACACGGCGTCAGCTCTTTCGCTTTCTTCAGCCCTGAAAATGGCCACCCATTTTGCCGTATCGGAAATATTTTCAAGAAGTTGTCCCATAGATCATTTCGCGGATCTGCAAGTTAATGTTTCATTAATTGAATCGGCCTCCGCTAAGTTATAACCAATAAAAAAGTGCTGCAAAGATCAACTCGCGCAGCACTTTTTCTTAAGGATCCATCAGGATCCGATTATTTACTATGTTTCTTTTTCACATCAAACTTTTTGGCCAGCATGACGCGCCAGGCTCCGGAAGACATAAAATAATTCATGGTGGAGGAATTAGCTTTTACGAGCACCAGATTGCCGCTGATGTTGGCACAAATACTCCAGTTATTGCTGTTATACCCGATGGCGGCTTTATAATTAGCAGTGGGATCAAAAGATGTTTTCTTGTTGACGGCTGACCCAATTTCTTCCTTGGTGAGATTGACTTTCAGATTCCCGATCAGGGCACCTGTGATAAAAAAGTGTTGATCCATTACCAGCGTATAGGCATAGCCAATACCGGGTCCCACACTGATATAGTTCATTTCCGTGATACCCGCCTGGGGGAAATTGGCCTGTATCTTTTTGGGAACAAAAGCACTGTCCTTCCCCTCAACTATGCCGTAGAGAATCTCCCCGCCATAGAGCGGTGAGCCGGCTGATTTTTTTTGCCATTCATTTTGCACGAGGGCAGCCCGGTAAGAGAACTTTTCCTTGTTGGGTACATAATAAGCCCCTATACCGAACAATCGTTCCTTAACGTCGGGACGGGAATAATATTCGGAAGGATCATCCGCTGCATACCCCTTGGGGTGTATATACATTCCCCTGGGCATCACAGCCAGGATGTCGATGGCCCATTTCCGGGGGAACAGGCGGAGTTGCAGGTCAATACCTTTTGTCTCACCTTTTTCCTCCTCCCTGTTTTTATTAAGGAAACTAAAGCCGTAAGAGAGATTCAAGGTTAAATTATGCCAGGTAACGCCAACCCCCAGTTTTACGTTATGGTTGGAGCTGTATTGAATATCCTGCGCGCTGCCGGAAGCAGGCACTCTGAATTGTGCAAATTTCTGCGCGACAAAAATCCGGGTGGTTAGTTTATTACGGTACGTCTCATAATAATTATTGTCTGGCTGGAATTTCTTTTTTTCCACTTTTTTTTGAGCCTGGATATCCGTAAGCCCGGCCAGCAAAAAAAGAAAAAGTGTTGCAAGTACAGGTAGTGTTTTTTTCATGTCTGTAGAGTCTGAATGTTAATAATTGGTTAGTGCCGTGAAACCGCAAATAGTGACCGAAAATAGATTTTAATATGCGAAATACAAATTTTCGGGGATTTCATTTTCGGGGCAGGGTAAACTTACTTATGAATTGCTGATTCCTGCTTACCTTTGCCGGCTATGACCCAGGAGAAATTACAGGATATGCGATCCCGCATTGAAGGGATAAGGAGGTTTCTTTGACGTGGAGAACCACCGTCAGAAGATCGCTGAAAACAAACAACTTTCACTAAGCCCCGGGTTTTGGGATGATAATAAAAGGGCTACCGACATTCTCAGGAATATTAAGCTGGATGAGTATTGGGTAAAACTTTATGAGAGCGCTGAGACCTCCGTAGAAGATTTTGCCGTGCTCTTTGATTTCTGGAAAGCCGGAGATGCCAGTGAAGCGGAGACGAAAGAGGCCTATGAAAAAGCGCTTCAATTGCTGGATGAAACAGAATTCAAAGCGACCCTCACCGAACCCGAAGATGAATTACCGGCCGTATTGCAGATCAAAAGCGGCGCGGGTGGTACGGAAAGTCAGGACTGGGCCGAAATGCTGGCCCGCATGTACCGGATGTATGGGGAAAAGCAGGGCTGGAAAGTCACTGAACTGGATTGGGTTTGGGGAGACGGCGCCGGGATCAAGACCTGCACACTGCAATTTGATGGCGAGTTCGCCTATGGATTCCTGAAAGCCGAGAGCGGTGTACATCGCCTTGTTCGCATCTCACCTTTCGACAGCAATGCCCGTCGTCATACTTCATTTGCTTCGGTATTTGTATACCCATTGGTGGATGATACCATACATATTGATATCAAAGACAGCGATGTGAAAATGGATACGGCACGGAGCGGCGGGGCAGGAGGGCAGAATGTAAATAAAGTGGAAACAAAAGTCATGCTGACACATATCCCTACCGGGATCGTGGTGGTTTGCCAAACGGAACGCACCCAACTGGGTAACCGCGAAAAAGCCATGCAGATGCTGAAGAGCCGCCTGTATGAAGAAGAATTGCGCAAACGCAATGAAGTAAAAGATGCGGCCAACAGTAAAAAGAAAAAGATCGAATGGGGCAGCCAGATCCGCAGTTATGTTTTCCACCCTTATAAAATGATAAAGGATCACCGCACCGATTACGAAGTGGGAAATGTACAGCCGGTGATGGACGGAGAACTGGATGGATTCATTAAGGCGTATTTGATGCTGGACAAACAAACTGAAAACTGATCCGTTACAGGACAGAAAGTATGGTAACAACAAGATTCTTTACGTCTATCGTAACTTTGCAGCCTTGTTTTATATAATCTTGATAATACAAAACTGATATATGAGTTTAGGTTATTTCAGTTACCCGATGCCCCAGAACGAGCCGGTACTTTCCTATGCTCCCGGTTCACCGGAAAGAAAAAGACTGAAGGAGGTGCTGACAGAATTGAAGAGAGCAAAAACCGATGTGCCCATGTATATCGGGGGCAAGGAGGTAAGGACGGGTAAAAAAGTGGCGATCCATCCGCCCCATGATATCAAAAATACCCTCGCTCATTTTCATGCCGGCGAAGAAAAACATGTACAACAGGCCATCGATGCTGCTCTTGCCGCGAGGGAAAGCTGGTCGAATATGGATTGGGAAACAAGGGCGAACATCTTTTTAAAGACGGCTGACCTGATGGCTACGAAATATCGCCCCTACATGAATGGGACCACCATGCTGGGGCAAAGCAAAAATGTTTTCCAGGCAGAGATCGATTCGGCCTGTGAGTTGATCGACTTCCTTCGTTTCAATGTTCATTTTCTTTCCGAGATATACAAACAACAGCCTTTCAGCAGCCCGGGTATGCACAACCGGATGGAATACCGCCCGCTGGAAGGATTTGTGCTGGCCATCACGCCATTTAATTTTACAGCCATTGGTGGCAATCTCCCCACATCGGCAGCCATGTGCGGCAACGTGGTGGTCTGGAAATGTGCCAATACCCAGGTGTATTCAGCGCAAATGTTCATGCGGATCCTGAAGGAAGCAGGTTTGCCCGACGGAGTTATCAATCTGATTTACGTAGATGGGCCCACGATCGGGAAGGTTTGTTTCAACCATCGTGATTTTGCCGGGGTCCATTTTACCGGCTCTACGGGTGTATTCAATAATATGTGGGAAACGATCGGCAGAAATATGGCGATGTACCGGTCGTACCCGAGGATCGTGGGTGAAACGGGCGGCAAGGATTTTGTGATCGCACATAAAAGCGCGGACCCGGATGTGCTGGTCACTGCATTGCTTCGGGGAGCCTTCGAGTTCCAGGGACAGAAATGTTCAGCCGCTTCGCGTGCCTATATCCCTTCCAATATGGCCGAAGAAGTGAAAAAGAAACTCATTGCAGGCGTAAAAAGTTTTAAGATGGGCAGTCCCGAGGACTTCAGAAATTTTATCAATGCCGTGATCGACGAAAAGAGTTTTCTGAATATCAAGCGGTACATCGACCATGCAAAAAAAGATAAGAAAGCATCGATTTGGGTGGGGGGTAAATGCGACAATAAAAAGGGCTGGTTCGTGGAACCGACCATTATCGAGGCAAAAAATCCGAAATATGTAACGATGTTTGAAGAGATATTCGGACCGGTGTTAACCGTTTATATATATCCTGCCAATAGTTTTGAAAGAGCACTGGAATTGGTTGATTCTACTTCTTCTTATGCTTTGACGGGTTCTGTAATTGCCAGCGACAAAGCAGCGATAGAACTGGCTACCCGTAAACTTCGCTACGCAGCCGGGAATTTTTATATTAATGACAAGCCCACGGGTGCGGTGGTAGGGCAGCAGCCTTTTGGCGGGGCCAGGTCAAGTGGTACCAATGATAAAGCCGGAAGTATTTTGAACCTGTACCGGTGGCTGAGCGCCCGGACGATCAAAGAAAATTTTATCCCGCCCAGGGATTATCCTTATTCATTCATGAGTGAAGCGTAGCAAATAGGTGAGGGAGGCTGCTGGATACAAGCTACTGGCTACAAGCTACAGGCTGCTGGCTACTGGCTACAGGCTACTCGCTAATGGCTGCAGGCTTCAGGCTTCAGGTAACTCTCGTAGACTGCAAACTGTGAACTGCGAACTGTGAACTGCCCACTGCCGACTGCGAACTGTCTACTAGTCCTTACATTTTTTTAAATAAGCCTCATACTCGGGCAATCCTTTAAATGCTTTTTTCATTTTCCGCAGATCCGTGCAGGTTAAAAAGCCCCTGGCGAAAAGATCTTTGACAATGTCAAACGCTTCCTCGTAGTTGCCGGAATCCAGGTATAAATTAGACAATTCCTGTTGCAGTTCTGCCTTATCCTGCCCGGAAAATAAATGCAATTTTTCATGGAGCATATCCCTTGCTTCAGCGGGGTCACCGTGAGTGGAAAGGAACTCCGAAAAGTTCAGCAGGTAAGAAATTTCTGTGGAATCCAGTTCGATGGCCCTGCTGTAGTAATCATACACGGAATCCCTGTCAAAATTTTTTTTCCCTGAATAATAATCGGCCAATGAAGCATAATAATTCGCGGAGTCGAGATTGTTCAGGAGCAGCCGCTTTACGGAATCCAGTGCTTGGAGGGTGACAGGTCTTCCGAGGACATCGTTCTCCAAATGGATCCTTGTGAGCCGGAGATCGGTGGAGTCATCGAATTTTTTCAGGTAGCTGATAAATTTCTCGGCCGCGACCCTGTCTTTTTTAACAGTGATATACTCGTATAAAGTATTATAGGCAGGTCCATATTCCGGGAAAAGATCAAGAGATTTAAAAAGATACTCAATCGATCGTTTTTCCTGTTTTGTTTTTAATGCATATTCTGCCATTCGCTGAAGGATGCACTTGGTGCATTCAAAAGTGCGGTACGTGCTGTCCTTCTGAAAGATCTCCTCGTAGTAATCAAGAGCTTTTTTATAGTTATCCTGGCTCCCGTAACAATTCCCCAGGTAATACTTTGGCATCAGCCAGCCCGGACTCTTTCCAATGGCGTTTTCCAGTAAGGGGATCGCCGTTGACCAGTTTTTCTTCAGCATTTCCAGTGTTCCTTTGGCGGTAACCAGGTAAGCCGCATCGGGTTCTTCTTTCAAAGCGCTGTCAAGGATGGGTTCCAGTTCCTGAGTCTGTACGCTATCGTTCCAGAGGGCCCTTCCTTGTACGTCGAGGTAGCGCTTCAGGTTCTGTAAATGGGCCTCATAAGGCAAATGCAGGTCGTTATTCCTGATCACCTGGTCCAGGAGATCGATGCCATGCTTATATTTTTCTTCTGATACAAGGCTTTTACCGATAAAAGAATTATTGACGATCTCCTGCGCGCTGTTCATGAGACCTGCCAGCAATTGCGAGTTTGCCTGAAGGATCAGTCCCGTATCCCTGGTGCACGATTTTAATTTCTTGTAAAAAGCAGTGGCCGATAATTGATCCGAAGAATTGAATTTTTCTTCCCGGATGGCCTTGCTCATTTCCGAATAATAATAATTACAACTGTCAGCCGTGATCCACCATTTTTTTGCAGGGATACTGAAACTATTTCCTCCCGGCCTGTTACCGGTAGAAATTTTCTTATTGTCCGAGAGCCGGACAAGGACCGTTGAAAACTTATTGGGTCCCTCCACGATCGGTTGCTGCTCATTCCCTGTTTCGCGGGCTACATTGTTGCCCACGTAATTCTCCAATTCAACCAATGTGATCAGGGAATCTTTATTCGCATCCGCTTCCCCATTCAATCCTTTGATAAGATAGTAAGAAAATACCCCCTGGCCATTTCCCCATTTGGAATCTTCATAGGACAATTTGCCCGGTTGTGTGCTGAGCATTTTGATTTCGTTATTCCACATATTGCTGATGGATGCGGCCACATATTCTGCTCCCTTCATGCCACCCGCCAGCTTGCCCGACTTGCACGCATCGGTGATCATAATGATCTTTACATTCTTATTCAGAAGTGTTACAAAAAGTTCCTTTAAAAAACTTACGGGCAAAGCGCCGGCGATATAATTATTGCTGTAGGTATCGTAGGCCAGCAGGTATCCATTATTGAATTGCGTGATGGTTTCCACATCGCCGTGCCCCGAAAAATAGAACAGAAGGTTATCCCCTGGCTGCGTATCCTGTGCCAGTTTCGCCAATTACGTAATGATATCCCCGTTCTTTGCCTTATCATTCACCAGCAGGGTGATATCGTCCTTATCGATACCCCAGAAATGGCTTTTTTGCAGGTAATCCGCAAAGAGTTGGGCATCCCGGTCGGCATATTTCAGTTTTACAATGTATTCGTAATTGGAAATCCCAACGATCAATGCCCTTGTTTTACCGTTTACCAACGGCCCCGTACTGCTGGTAACGGCCCCCTTCGGTGTTTGGGAGGAAAGAATGCTGGGGAAGAAGAGCAGGAAAACTAAAAAAGCTCCTGGGAACATATGGAATCTGTTTTTCCGGCTCATATCCTAAAGTTACTGCAGCTGGCCAGGATAAACAAAAGCAACGGGCTGAAGAAAGCCTGTTAAATGAAAATAAATTTCATTATAACTCGGTCGAAAGATAATTTAGCGGCAGAAATCACGAACTTAATTCTTGCCTGATCACCCCTGACATATGCAGGTGCTGCTTTCATCACAACAACTGGCTGACACCATTCAGCAACTGGCTCAACAATTGAACCGGAATCATGCATCACTCCGGGATGTGGTCTTTGTTGGCATCCAGCAGGGTGGGGTGGCCGTGGCGGATGATATTGTGGCTGCATTGCGACAATTACAACCTTCCCAAACCATCCAGTACGGGCAGCTCGATATCACTTTTTACCGGGATGATTTCCGAAAGGAGATCCTGGCACCCGACCGGATGCATATCCCTTTTGATATTGAGAACAAGACCGTCGTATTGATTGATGATGTTTTATTTACCGGCCGTACCATCAAGGCGGCGCTGGATGTATTGCTGGACTATGGCCGGCCCGCCAAAGTAGAACTTTGTGTACTGGTGGACCGGCAGGAACACCGGCAATTCCCCATCCAGGCCGATTACGTCGGATCCACCGTACAGACCCGGAAACAGGATAAGATCAAACTGGTAAAAGATAAAAATGGCAACAAAGAGGCCGTACTCATTCCTCAGTAATTTTCTATAATTTCGCCCTTTAATGCAATTATCCACTCGACACCTGCTGGGCATTAAATACCTCACCAAAGAAGATATCTCCCTTATTCTTTCCACTGCCGAACAATTCAAAGAAGTTTTACAGCGACCGGTCAAAAAAGTTCCTTCCCTGAGAGATGTGACCATCGTCAATCTTTTTTATGAGAATTCCACGCGCACCCGGTTCTCCTTTGAGCTTGCCGAAAAAAGACTGAGCGCAGACACGATCAACTTTGCTGCTTCCGCTTCTTCTGCTGCCAAGGGGGAGACCCTGCTGGATACGGTGAAAAATATTTTATCCATGAAAGTGGATATGGTGGTGATGCGGCACAGTGCCAGCGGGGCGCCGCATTTCCTGGCGCAACATATACCCGCTGCTGTCATCAATGCCGGGGATGGTATCAATGAACACCCGACACAGGCATTGCTCGATGCATTATCCATCCGGGAAAAAACGGGGAAACTGGAGGGACGGAAAGTGGCCATCATCGGCGACATCATGCACAGCCGGGTGGCGCAAAGCAATATTTTTCTCCTGAAGAAAATGGGAGCGGAGGTAACCGTCTGTGGCCCGCCCACCCTGATCCCTAAATTCATTCACGAAGCATTGCGAGCGTGGGGGAATTATCATCTCCGGGAAACACTGGAGTGGTGTGATGTGGCCAACGTATTGCGTATCCAGCTGGAAAGACAAAACCAGGTATTGTTTTCTTCATTGCGGGAATACAGCATTGCTTACGGTATTAACCGGAGGCTATTGGATGGTTTATCAAAAGAGATCGTCATCATGCATCCGGGGCCCATTAACCGGGGCGTGGAGCTTGACAGTGATGTGGCCGACAGTAAACAATCCATTATCTTGCAACAGGTGGAAAATGGGGTGGCAGTGAGAATGGCGGTTTTGTATTTGCTGGCCACGAGGAGTAATTGAGTTCGGGGATGTTAAACGTTGAATGATAAATGGTAGGCGGTATGTCCAGGATTTGTTTGTTTCCGGGAACCTTTGATCCCATTACATTGGGACATGTGGATATTATCAACCGGGCCCTGCCCTTGTTCGATAAGATCGTTGTGGGGATCGGTTTAAACACCGTGAAAGCGCCGATGTTTTCTGCCGAACAGCGACTGAAGTGGATCAAAGAAATTTACAAGGACGAAAAAAGGGTGGAAGGGGCGGCTTATGAAGGTTTAACCGTGGATTTTTGCCAGAAGATAGGAGCACATTTTATCCTCCGGGGGATCCGCTACGTCAGCGATTTTGAATATGAAAAAACAATCGCCGATGCCAACCGCACGCTCGACAGATCGATTGAAACCATTTTCCTGACGGGCGAACCTAAATATACTTCTGTGGCTTCTACCATTGTCCGCGATATCATCCGCAATGGCGGGGATGCATCTCATTTTCTCCCGGAAATTGTTTCAAAAACCCTTGCCCGCTGATGGCCACAAAGCCGATCTGGTTCAATAAAATGCTGTCACTGGCTGATCTCCGGCCCCTGGGAAAAGGCACGATGGCGGAGCACCTTGGTATCGAATGGGTGGAAGTCGGGGATAATTTCCTCAAAGCAAGGATGCCTGTCGATCATCGTACCATTCAGCCTTATGGATTAATGCATGGTGGGGCTTCCTGTACACTGGCGGAAACGGTGGGAAGTGTTGCATCGGCAATGGTGATCGATCATTCAGCTTTTTTTTGTGTAGGGATCGAGATCAATGCAAATCATATCCGCAGCGCGAGAAAAGGGTTTGTAACAGGAGTGGCTCTTCCGCTGCATCTGGGCAACAGCACGCATGTATGGGATATTAAGATCTATGACGATGAAGAAAAACTGCTCTGTGTAAGCCGGCTTACTGTTGCGATCATGAAACGGAATAGCGTAGTATAAAGAACGCTGCCGCGGGAGTTTCTCATGATCCTTGCATCTGCAGGACATCAATAACAGAAGGGAAAGAGTTCTTCATGTATTTTCCGAGTTCACCGGGGGTCACCCATTTTATTTCATATATATCTTCTTTTATTTGTGGAACCAGTTGTTGTTCACCGGCGACTTTCATCCTGTACCAGTGTGATTCTTTGAGAATGAACCTGGCTCCTTCCTGATAGGTGTGATAGGTGATGATCCAGGGAGCTACCAGTTTTACTTTCCTGAGCCCGGTTTCTTCTTCCACTTCCCGAATGGCGCATTCTTCGAGTTTTTCACCTTTATCCAGTTTACCTTTCGGAAGGTCCCATTTACCCCGGCGGAAGATCAGAAGTATTTCTTTTTTTTCGTTCTGGACCAGGCCGCCTGCGGCTTGTACCAGGCTGAACTTTTTAAAAAAGGCTTTTTTCAGCTCTCCGAGGTCCGAATGATAGAAGACCCCGGCATGCACCTTATCCACCTGCATTTCGTGGATCATGGATTTTACTGAAT
Organism: uncultured Chitinophaga sp.; assembly: GCA_964431095.1. Classification (GTDB taxonomy): domain Bacteria; phylum Bacteroidota; class Bacteroidia; order Chitinophagales; family Chitinophagaceae; genus JJ008. Next base: position 11,756 of record CAYSIU010000032.1, read on the forward strand.
GACTGTTCAGCTCATCAATGAACACTGCATCATCATGATGAACAAAGGGCTGGATGGTTTGGTCAAGAGCGTCACACAGGAAGAGGGGCTGATTGTTGAAGTAGATCTTAATAAACATGTTAGAAGCTACAATTTACATGTATTTCTGTTGCGATTTTTTTACTGCATTGATTCATAGACATATTGATTCATA
>CAYSIU010000033.1:0-11849 GCA_964431095.1 uncultured Chitinophaga sp.
AAATGCGTTGATGCGGTTGGTTTGTTTTTTGGCTTTTTCCTCCCCCCGCAATACCGCCACGTACTCACTGGCCTTGGCGATCTGGAAAGTGATCAGGAAACCAAGTCCTAAGATTGCAACGATGAAAAATGTTTGCATAATCTGTCGACAATTAATAATTCTTATTATACATATTCAATCCTACGTATGATGTATCACGCTTTCCTTAATGAACGGGTGGTTCCGTGCCAACAAAGGCCATTTACTTAAGGTGCGACCCGTCACAAACATGATCAATCCCACAAATCCCAGTGCTACGGCAAAATCATAGAACAACATCGGCACATGATCCGGCATCGGGCCCGGGAATACCATCTGGAAGAAATCCAGCCAGTGGCCGAAGAGCAGCAGCAATGCCATAAATGTCATCGTCGTATAATTCCGCTTTGATCCCCTTCTCATCAGTATCAATATCGGGGCAATAAAATTGATGATGAACATCATCCAGAAAATCCCGCTGTAAATCCCCTCCGCCCTCGGTTTGAAATAGGTGGTTTCTTCGGGTATATTGGCGTACCAGATCAGCATGAACTGGGAGAACCACAGGTAGGTCCAGAAGATCGAAAAAGCAAAAATGAATTTCCCCAGGTCATGCAGATGCTCTTCATTGGTCAACTCGAGATAATTGTTATTCTTCAGGAATACGACAAATAAGGTGATCAGCGATAACCCGGCTACAAAACTGCTCCCGAAAGTGTACCAGCTGTACATAGTGCTGTACCAGTGATCATCAATGCTCATCAGCCAGAGCCAGGGGATCGAAGACATTACGGTTAGTGCAAACACGACAATAAAAATAGCCGCCCAAACGGTGTTGTTCCAGATGTACTTCCGGCCTTCCTCTTTTGATGGCAGGGGGTTATCGTCAAGACTGCGGGACAATCTTCTCATCTTCCATCCCAGCAATGACCAGGAGACAATAGTGAAAATGGTCCATGCAGCAAAAAAACCTTTATTGAGAAAGCCGGCCTTCCATTGCTGGGTAGCGTCCAATTTCGGCTTTGTCCAATGATAGAGTTCATGGTTGCCGCCAAAACAAATGACAAAAAGAATGATCCCGCAGATCGTCCCGATAACCGGCACGCAGGCTGAGATAGCCTCCGATACCCGGCGGAACGACATTTGCCAGCCGCCCCATGCCAGCGTGGTGGCACAGATAAAGAACATGGCCGCATTGACCACCAGCAGGAAATACACGCTGTTCTGAAGCAATGCGGACCAGAAGCGGGCCTGTTTGTGAACATCGCTGCTGGAGCCGTAGTTGACATACAAACCGATAATGGCCAGAACCCCCAGTGCCATTAAAGCAACGGCTATCGTATTGTATCTTTTTGGTATGGTGAATTTTTCCCTCAGTAACATCCGTGTTCTTTTATAATATTTTCAAATAGTAACTTTATTTACCTGTTTTCTTCGCTGCACTATCTGTTTTAGTGGCAGATGTCATCGTACTGTCCTTGCCGGCAGGGCCCCCCTGTTTTGATTTGATATATGCGATCACCATCCAGCGCTGGCGGGTGCTGAGCTGTGATGCATAGCTTCCCATCATATTTTTTCCATAGGTCACAGAATGAAACATTGTACCCTCCGCCATTTTTTTCATATCATCCGCCATAAAGTTCTTGGGTGCCGCGGGGAAAGCGCCGCTTGTAAACAAGGGTCCTTGTCCATCCAGCTTGGAACCATGACAGATGCCGCAATTCACCAGGTATAATCTTCCCGCTTCCGTCATATTGATGCTGTCGGGGTTCAATGGGTTCTTCACACTGGCAGAAGCCGTATATCCTGCTGTATCATTTTTATACGGATACATGAAAAGCATATCGCCGCGGGCAATGGTCCCTTTCACGGGCAATGCGGTATAATTCACTCCTTCGTCTTTCAATTTTTCCGTGGAAGCATAGGTTTCATAGGCCCGGCTGTAATACATATCCGGCATATAGACCCGGCCCGGGCTGCGCCGCACTTTATTGCAACTGATCATCGTCACTGCCACCAGCCCGCATGTTATGATCCCAATTTTTTTCATTCCCTCTCGATTATATAATGATTAATGAACCACTTCCTCCTTTTTTCTTTCAAACCGCTTTGTGTCTTTATCATACCGTCCCAGCCACCAGCCGGTCTCTTTATACTGCACCTGTACTTCCACGGCTCCGAGATTTTGTAAAAACCCGATGGCTTCTGTTTCATTGGTTTTGTCGCCGCACTCCAGCACCATCACAAATGTGTCATCGGTGGAACGGAGACTGAAATGATCCTTTTTTACAAACGGCGCCAACTGGCACAGGTAGCAAAAGGTTAGCACCATGCCGATGGAAGCGAACAAAACCGTCAATTCAAAAGTGATCGGAATCCAGGCCGGCAGAGAAAAGAAGGGTTTGCCGCCGAAATTCAAACGCCAGTCCACCGTCAGCGCCCAGGTAATGAAACCAACGGCTGTAGCGGTACCGCTGATACCATAGATAAATCCGGCTGTGTGCAGGCTGGTATCCCGTAGTCCCATTGCCTTATCCAGGCCGTGGATAGAAAAAGGAGTGAATACTTCATGGATCTTGTACCCGGCCCGGCGCACTTTTTTAACGGCAGGGAACAACACTGCTTCGTCAGAAAAATTACCGGTTATAAACTTTTTTATTGCCATTTTTTATAGTTCATATCAATTAGTTCTAAACTCCGGACTCCCGCCAATCCTACGCTCCGTGATCATGCCCGTGCTTTTCAGTAAACTCCTGCACGCTTTCGTGTTCCAATTCATCCATTTTTTCTTTATAGTTCTCCCCGCTTCGTTTCAATATATGTTTGATCTCCGCGATCGCAATGACAGGGAAGAATTTTGCAAAAAGAAAATAACAGGTAAAAAACAACCCGAACGTCCCCATGTAAAAACCAACCTCCCAGACGGTGGGACGATAGTACGTGGACCAGGAGCTAGGTAGATAATCCCGGTACACTGAAGTAACAATGATCACGAAACGTTCGAACCACATGCCGATATTCACCAGGATAGACATAAAGAAAGTGATGGTAAGGTTTCGCCGCATTTTGCGGAACCAGAAGATCTGCGGAGAAAGCACATTACAACTCATCATGATCCAGTAACTCCATCCATAAGGACTGAGCAGGTTCACCCGGTTTTCTTTAAAGGCGAACCATTCATAAGTGCCGTGTGAATACCAGGCAATGAATAATTCGGTCAGGTACGCGATACCTACGATCGAGCCGGTCAGCACTATGATCTTGTTCATCACATCAATATGTTCCAGTGTGATGTATTCTTCCAGGCCCAGCACTTTGCGCGTTACCACCAGCAGCGTCTGTACCATTGCAAAACCCGAAAAGATAGCTCCCGCCACGAAGTAGGGAGGGAAGATCGTGGTATGCCAACCCGGGACAACGGATGTAGCAAAGTCGAAGGATACGATCGTATGCACGGACAATACCAGCGGTGTGCTTAACCCGGCCAATACCAGTGCCAGGGCCTCATGCCGCTGCCAGTGTTTGGTGCTGCCTGTCCACCCAAACGCCGCCACACCATAAAACATTTTCCGCCATTTTTTGCGTGCCCTGTCGCGAAGAGTGGCAAGATCGGGCAGCAGGCCGGTGTACCAGAATAATAACGATACTGTGAAATAGGTGGAGATGGCGAATACATCCCAAAGAAGAGCTGAGTTAAAGTTCACCCACAAGGGTCCCCGGGTATTGGGGTAAGGCAAAACAAAGAAAGCATTCCATACACGACCCATGTGCCAGATGGGGAACTGCCCGGCGCAGATCACGGCAAAGATCGTCATGGCTTCGGCCGCGCGATTCACCCCCGTTCTCCATCCCTGGCGGAACAATAATAAGATAGCAGAGATCAGCGTTCCGGCATGACCGATACCGATCCACCATACGAAATTGGTGATATCCCAACCCCAGCCCACGGTCTTGTGAAGATTCCATTGGCCCACTCCATAAATGACCTGCATGGTAACGGATACGATCCCAAAAAGCAAAAACAACACCGCCGCACTGAATCCAATCCACCAGGCTCTTGTAGGACGAGCTTCCACAGGGCGACAGATATCTTCTGTCACCTGGTGATAATCTTTGTCGCCTTCCACCAATGGTGCCCTTACCTGTGATTCGTACCTGAGTAATGCCATAATGAATTAAAATTCCAATTTTTCAAATTCTGAATCCCATTTGCCAATCCCTAATGTGTCTCTTCCGGTTTTGTAGCCGAAGGCATGGTATTTTCTTCTTTTTGTCCTTCTTCTCCGTACCAGTTCCTGTCATCTTCATCCGTATTCCTTATTCTCGCCATATAATTAATGTTCGGCAATACGTGCAACTGCTCCAGCACATAGAAATTACGCGGTTTGTTATCTTCTCTTGTTTTACTAACCTGGCTTTGCTTGTCGTACAGGTTGCCAAACACGATGGCCTGGGTTGGACAAGCCAGCTGGCAGGCTGTTTGAGCATCCCCGTCTTTCAGCATGCGGTTTTCTTTTTTGGCGTCGAGTTTGGCGGCCTGTAATTTCTGCACGCAAAAAGTACATTTCTCCATCACGCCCCGGCTGCGGACCGTTACGTCAGGATTCAAAACCATCCTTGTAAGGTCGTCATTCATTTGTTCCACCACTGCATCGAGCCTGCCGACCAGCTTTTGATCGCGGTTATTGGGAAAACTATCAGCCCCGGTATAATCCGCCCAGTTAAAACGACGGACTTTAAACGGACAGTTATTAGCGCAATATCTTGTCCCGATGCAACGGTTATACGCCATCTGGTTAATGCCTTCGGTGCTGTGGTTGGTAGCTGCCACCGGGCATACATTCTCGCAGGGTGCATTATCACAATGCTGGCAGAGCATGGGCTGGAAAATGACGGCCTTCAGGTTATCAGGGTCTTTCTCATCGGAAACAAAGTAACGGTCAATCCTGATCCAGTGCATATCGTGAAAACGAAGTACTTCCCTTTTGCCGACGACGGGCACATTGTTCTCCGCATGACAGGCCACTACACAGGCATGACAACCGGTACAGCTGTTCATATCAATGCTCATCCCCCACTTGATCTCATGGCTGCGTGTTTCCGGGTCGGGATACAGGGTGGCATTTGCACGGAAATTATCATTGGATTGCTGATAATATTCTTCCGCCAGTTCTTTCCGGTAGTTCTCTAAAACCCCCGGCTCTTTTTTGAAAGTCGTTAATGTGGTTTCTCTTACCACTTCCTTGCGGTTCTCATAAGAGTTATGTTTCTGGGTCTGTGCTAATTTGTATTTCTTTTGCAGGTTAGTGGCCGATACCCCGGTAACATAATGATCCACCGTGGTCCCGTTAAAAGAAGTGAATGGATAAGCATTCTTGCCAACGCCGGCTGCCGTTACACCCATAGCATCATTTCTTCCATAACCTACCGCTACGGCGATAGTATCATTATTCATTCCCGGTAAAACAAGTACAGGTAGTTCCCATTTGTTTTTGCCGATCGTAAATTCAACGACAGGTTTTTCCGGGTAATACTCATAGTCCATATCGAGCTTTATACCCAGCTCTTTTGCTTTTGCCATCGAGATCAATGCATAATTGTCCCAGGTGGCTTTTGAAACGGGATCGGGCAATTCCTGCAACCAGGGATTGCCGGCCTGTGAACCGCTGCCGATCGATACTTTTTGATAGAGTATGAGTTCTGCACCTGTTCCTTTTTTGTAAGCCGAAACAGCAGATGATGCTTCTGCCAATGCACCTGCATTGTAAGATCCGGCACTCATGGCAGTAGAGGTTACTATCGTTATGCCGTCCTGTAAGGCTTTATTGAATGCTTCTTCTGAGCCGAGTTTGCCTGTCCAATATGTCTTAAAATAATCTTCATACTCAGTAAAGTCCCCATTCCATCTCAACAGAGATGTCTGGAATGGACGGGTCTTGAACAAAGGATAGATCGTGGGCTGCATGAAACTGGTACAGCCGGTGCAGGGTTCCGCATCCCCCCAGCTTTCGAGGTAATGATGATCGGGGATCACGTATTCACAGAGCTCAGTGGTCTCATCCCTTTTTCCATTGAAGGAAACGGTCACTTTCACTTTTTTGAGAGCCGCTTTGAATTTCTCCGCATCACACCAGGTGTATCCCGGGTTAGCGCCATGGATCAGTAAAGTGCCTACAGCACCTGATTCCATTTGTGCGACCAGGTCATTCATTTCGCTGTCGATGCCCTGGCGGTAATTGACGGGACTGCCCCAATCAATGGTTTTGCCATAGGCCCCAATCGCATTGTTGATGGCATTGACAATGAGCTGCACATTTTTATCATTGCTGCCGCAAACCACCAGGGCCTCCCCCTTGTGAGCATTGAGATCCGCTGCAACTTTTTTAATCTCTGCTTCCAGTTTGTCATCCGCAATAGCAGCTGTTCCTTCCGTGCCATTGACCGCATTTAAAAGGTCAAGCGCGACCATGCCGGTCTCCGAAGGGCGGTGCGTGAATCTTTCGTCCGCATTGGAGCCGGTCATGCTTAGATAGCTTTCAAACTGGTAATGCTTGCTCATGGCCGGGTTCTTCACATCGATCTTACGACCCTTTGCATAACTATGAGCAAATTCAACAGGGCTGAGCCAGGTACCCAGGAAATCGGCGTCGATACTTACGATTACTTTAGCCGCATCAAACTTATAGCCGGGTAATTTTCTTCCAAAACCGCTGGCCTCATTCGCCAGCAGCATGCCGCTGTAAGAAACGGCGTCGTATTGCACATGTTTCAGGTTGGGAAACTTTGAAATAATTTCTTTAGTGGATGGAGAAACAAGGGTGCCGGTCAACAATACGGTCTGACCTCCTGCCGCTTTTATGGCGTCGCCCACCAATTGATCGAACTTTTCAAAAGTGGGAACCTCGGTAAAATTCCCGTCCTTTCCTTTTTGCATCGGGTGCTTGATGCGATACATGTCATACAGGTCCAGCACCGAAGCCTGAACACGGGCAGAGGTACCCCCGGCGGTGAAAGGGCAAAGCGTATTGCCTTCAATCTTGATAGGACGGCCATCTCTTACTTTGGCAACTACGGGTATCACATCCCCATCCTGCACATAGGTAGTGGCGTAATATTTGGCAACGCCCGGAATAAGATTTTCGGGTTTGTTAGCATAAGGGATGGCTTTGCGTACAGGGATCTTACAACTGGCTGCCACTACGGCCGCCGCCGTGCTGAAACCGAGATATTTCAAAAAATCCCTGCGGGGAGCTTTGGCATCGATCAGTCCTTCTTCATCAAAACCTTCGAACGGCAATTCTTCCCTGAACTCATCCTGGGAAAGTTTTTGCAATTTCTCCGGGTCATTTACTTCTGCGAAATTTTGCCAGTACTTGTTACTCATAAATATGCTGATTCGATAATCTGCTAATTTGCTATTGTCGTTACTCTATGCTGGATTTACTCTTTAGCAAATCAGCACATTAGCCCATTAGCTAATTAGTAATGACATTTCTGACATTCCAGTCCACCGATATTTTCTACCGTCACACTATCCATCTTATGATTCTTTATATCATTATGAAACTTCTCGTAAATGCTGTAAAACTTATTGCCCGTGCTGTCGGTATAATTAAAATCCACCTTGGTCTGGCGGTGGCAATTGATGCACCATCCCATGCTTAGCTCGGATACCTGTTTTACCTCATCCATGGCGGTTATTTCGCCATGACAGCTCTGGCACTGCACTTTACCGGCCCTGATATGCTGAGCATGACTGAAGAAAACATGGTCGGGCAGGTTGTGGATCTTGATCCATTCGATCGGTTTGGCCTTGCTGGGATCCCATTTCGCTGGATTCTTGGGGTCAAAACCGGCATATTTGAAAAGTTTCTGGATCTCAGCTGTTGCATTTATCTCATCTCCTTTCTCATCATATAGTTTTGTACTCTTGGGAGAATATTCGGTAATAGCCTTGTGACAATTCATGCAAATGTTCACAGCCGGGATGCCCGCCGTCTTGCTTTCCCATGCCGAACCGTGACAATACAGGCAATTGACCTGGTTGATCCCTGCATGCACCCTGTGCGAATAATAGATGGGCTGCCTGGGCTCATACCCTTTCTGCCGGCCCAGTCCAATGGCTCCTTTACTTACATAATACCCGGCCGCGACAAAGAGCAGTATGGACGCCAGCGCGATATACACTTTATTGCGATAGAAAGGAACGGGATCGGGACGTATGATACCCTCAGCATCATCACTCATTTTTTTCAGGTTGCTGTTCACCTGCATCAGGATCAGGGCAATGATGGCCAGGATCAGGGAAATAACACCAAAGATGATAGCGTTGTCATTGGACTTTTTCTCGGTTTCGCCACTTGTCGGGGCCTTGGGATTCTTTGCTTCTGCAACAACTGCGTTTATGTAAAGAACAATAGCATCAATATCTTTTAATGTAACGGTCTGTGCCGCCATCATGGAACCAAACTTGACTTTAAGTCCCTGCGTATAGGGATCGTTGGCCATATAAGCAGCCGGGTTGGTAGCCCACTTCAATATCTCGTTATGGTCCGCCCATTTTCCCCTGTCCTCCAATCCCCCCAAGGCGGGTCCCGTCATATCTTTTAGGGGATTGTGACAACTGGCACATTTACTCATGAAAAGGGTTTTCCCGTCCTGTGCCGAAAGATGAATTGCTGAAAGAATAAAAAAAGAAAAAAGAAAAAGTCGTAGTCGTTGGCTGATTAATCTGCTGGGAATCATAGCAACTATTGATTCAAAAAATGTGGATAAAATCCGTTCACCTGCCGCAAAAATAAGTCAGGAACGCTACAAAATTGCAACCGGTTTAACTTTTTTTTAATCCGCCACCAGCCTGCATTTCATTGGATTTATCATTCATCTTTTAGGAAGCAAAAAACGATTTGTCATCGGTGGGTCAACTTTCCAAAAAAATCCGGCAACAGCAAAATGAACGATCGTTATTGGGGGTTTTTCCAGACTTTTACAGGCTCCATGTTTGAACGACTCCAAAAAAAATGGAAGGTAAGCGGGCCAAAACTGGCACTTATCATCATCACTTTTGCATTGGGTGGCAGCATTACCGGTTATGCCGGCAAGAAGATCATGAACCTGTTGAATATACAGCAGGATTGGTTGTGGACGGTCATCTATATTGTGCTGATCGTTCTTCTCTGGCCTCTTGCAGTACTGATCATCAGCATTCCGTTTGGACAGTTTGGCTTTTTTATAAAATATGTCAGGAAGATTGGTATGCGTATGGGATTGCTAAAGTCAGACAAATCATAAAGGTTGCCATGGTTCTATGAGTCAAATAGGTCATACAGGCGGTAAAAAAATTGCTGTATTTGCATCGGGTGCCGGTTCCAATACCCAAAAGATCATTGATCATTTCCGAGGACATGCTTCTATAAAAGTGGCCCTGGTGGTCAGTAACAGGCCAGACGCAGGAGTTCTGAAAATCGCTGCCGGTAATGGCATCCCTTCCCTGCTGATTGAAAGAGAAAGATTCTTTCGCGGAGATGCATATTTGGGAGTACTGGAAAAAAATAATATTGATTTCATCGTGCTGGCGGGTTTTCTCTGGAAACTTCCTTCCTCATTGATAAAACATTATCCCGGTAAGATCGTCAATATTCATCCCGCGCTCCTGCCCCGATATGGGGGCAAGGGTATGTATGGTCATCATGTGCATGATGCAGTCCTTGCTGCAAAAGATCAGGAAAGCGGCATCAGCATTCATTTGGTGGACGAATTATATGATCATGGTAAGATCCTCTTCCAGGCCACCTGCCCCGTTCTTTCGACCGATACGGCTGATTCGCTTGCACAAAGGATCCATGAGCTGGAACATGAGTATTATCCTAAAGTCATTGAAGAACTTTTGGTCAAATAATTCATATAAGTCATAAAGGCTCTACGCTAGTACATATATGACCCATATGACTTATCTGACTTTATAATCCCTTTTGCATTTTCTTTTGTTACTTGCCCGGGATTAGTTCACCGGTTGACTGATCTGCTTTCATCCCATTGAAATATTTAGTCTCCATATTAATAGTGATACTTCTCGCCTTCCCCGCCTCAGCGCAACTCTATAAGATCCGGGGGACAGTGTATGACAGTTCCCGCAACTATCCCCTGGAAGCCGTGAGTGTGCTTACCACCTCAGGCCAGGGAACTGCCACCAATGCGGAAGGGGTTTACGAGATTGACGTATTGGAAAAAGATTCCATTTGGTTTAGTTACCTGAACAAACCGACTGTAAAATTTCCCGTCCAGAAAATTGCCAACCCGCTGCAGTTCGATATTTCTATCCTGGTGAACATCCCCACCCTGAAAGAAGTGAAAGTATGGCCCCGTAATTATCGCCAGGACTCGATACAAAACAGGATCGACTATGCTAAAATCTTCAACTACCAGAAACCGAAACTGAAGACAGTCACCCCCCAATATGGCGCTGGTGCCGGTTTCGACCTGGATGAGATCATTAATATGTTTCGCTTCCGGCGAAACCGCAGTATCGCCTCATTCCAAAAGCGACTATTGCTGGAAGAGCAGGATAAGTTCATCGATCACCGTTTCACAAAGACACTTGTTCGCCGGCTGACCCTATTGGAAGGACACGATTTGGATAGTTTCATGCGGGTGTACCGGCCTTCGTATACATTCACCAGGTTTGCCGGTGACTATGACTTTCAATACTATATTAAACAAGCCTTCTATCGTTTTAAAGCAGGGCTCCCTCCCCTTCCTTTTATGAAAAAAGAGGAGCAGGAATGACGGTCGGCAGTTTGCAGTCAGCAGTTGGCGGTCGGCTCCCGATCACTATCGGGATGGCAGTCAGCAAGACCTCATCCTCCTTTTGAAATCTTTATTAAACGAGTCTCTTCCATATTTATATAAAAGAAACCTGCAGAAAGTTGAGGTCTGAAAACCTCTTATTTGCGTTTTCCGGGTAGTGGTACAGTTTGAAAATTGATGCTTGACCGCGAAAGCATCTGGTTTTGTATCTTTGACCCTATGGCAAACCGAAGAAAACGTCCCGCTGACGTAAACCAAAGGGCTGTTTTAATTGCTAAGATAGCAACTGGTGAAATAGAAGACACTCAAGATTTAAAAGGTAAAAATCCCGCCGCTGTAGCACTTGGAAAATTGGGGGGCATGAAGGGCGGAAAAGCAAGAGCCGAAAAACTATCCGCAAAGAAACGTTCTGAAATTGCTAAGAAAGCTGCTGCCGCCAGATGGAATAAAAAATAACTATTCTTTTTTTTCAGCTTCCATTTTTTCCTTTGCATTTTTAATTACAGTAACCATATCAATAAGAGGTAAGACCGCATTTTGTAAATAAGTTCCTCGTAGTTCAGAAGAAATGATGCCTCTTGTAGTAGATAAAGAAGCAGCTTTTAATATAACTTCTAACTCAAATGGGGTATCAATTGTTTTATTCTCATCATTTATTATAAACGATTGTTCAAAATCAGGCAATTCAAACACACACAAAGTTTTCAAATCTGCTACTTTATCATTTTGCTTGGCTCTTACAATATCCATACTGGTTATGACAAATGATAATTTTCTCTCCGCATTAACTTTCATATCAATAGTGAAATTGAAAGTAAATTCATTTTCTTGTGGGTCTAAATCTTTAGGGGGTTCTAACAATGATTTAGACACTAATTCAATAGCAATAAATTTTATATTATAAGATTTTTCACTCATACTGCTTATGCGATATTCATTTTTGAGGTAGAAATAATTGGTTTTGTTTCATCTGTTTTTACCTCTTTAGTCAATAAAGACCCGATTGAGACAATGCCTTCTTCATT
>CAYSIU010000034.1:0-11795 GCA_964431095.1 uncultured Chitinophaga sp.
AAAAACAGCCCCTGCACAGGCTGATCTATGCATTGGGTATACGATTCGTAGGTGAAACGACAGCAAAAACCCTGGCGCAGGGAGTGAATCACCTTCTTGATTTTAAAAAATTATCCCTGGAAGAACTGCAAAACCTGGAAGATGTCGGGCCAAAAGTGGCAGGCAGCATTCATCATTTCTTCAGCAATAAAAGCAATATTGTCATGCTGGAGGAATTGGGAAAACTGGGCCTGCAGTTAAAAAATGAAAAAAAGCAGTTAGCCATGGGCGGTAACCTCAAGGATCAGACCTTTTTATTTACGGGCACCCTCCCCACATTGAAAAGAAGTGAGGCAGAGGCGATGGTGGAAGAGAATGGGGGTCAGTTACTGAGCGGGGTAAGCGCCAATCTGAACTTTCTTGTTGTAGGGGAAGATGCTGGCAGTAAACTCGAAAAAGCCAAAAAGATAAACAGTGTGAAAATCATTTCTGAAGCCGATTTTCTCCGGATGACCCGCAAAAAATAATATTGATGGTGGCGGTAAATTTTTTACCTTAGTAATAATTCGTTTACTGCTCTGGTAACCCGTTATACCGTCGTGATTAACTGCAACCGGTCCCTGGCTAAAATGGTATGTTATGATCAAAAAATTAGCCGGTGAAATCTGGAGGCCTTTGACCTTTTCCGGATGGAGGCAACTTCGTAATCGCTATGCCGTATCCAGCCTCGGGCGTATAGCCAGCTATAAAAATGAGCTGTTGAAAGACGGCAAACTGCTGAGTGGTTCACTGACCACCGGCTACCGGACGTTAAACCTTCACCGTCCGAATGACAAAGGGACTTTGTATATACACCGGGAAATGGCAAAGCTTTTTTTAAAAAAACCGGGTGGAGGGTTCAGGTATGTCATTCACCGCAATCACAATAAGCTTGACAATAAGATCAGGAACCTCCGCTGGGCAACCCTGGATCAGATGATTCATCACCAGCAGGACAGTCCCGCTAAAGTGGCGTACAAAGAAAAGCAGGCCAACCGCAACGAAGGGTTGAAGCTGACAGCCGCGCAGGTAAAAAAAATAAAAGTGATCCTCCGAAATAAGAAACGGAACATCACTATTAAAAAACTTGCCCAGAATTACCGGGTCAGCGAAATGACGATGTACCGTATCAAAAGCGGGGAGAACTGGGCAAGAATTTAAGACCGGGACCATTGGATAAATACAAACTGATTCCTGCAATCTGCTTATTTTTGATTTTGCAAAAATTTCACCCTGAAATGAGACAACGCAAAGTCTCATAAGAGGGATGGATTATCTTCAACTTGTGTAAAAAAATCGGGGTATGCTGCAAACATCTACGCTCAAATTCCTGAAAGATCTGAAGAAGAATAACAACAAGCCATGGTTTGATGCGCACAGGAAAGAATACGAAGCGGCCAAAGATGATTTTACCCTCTTCATACAGGTGGTAATAGATCAGCATGCTAAAAATGATCCTTCATTAAAGAACCTTGTCGCCAAAGATTGCCTGTTCCGCATCAACCGCGATGTGCGGTTTTCAAAAGATAAATCCCCCTACAAAACCAATTTTGGCGCCCACATCAACAAAGGGGGAAGAAAATCTATGCAAGCCGGCTATTATATTCATCTCGAACCTGGGAAAACCTTTGCCGGGGGAGGTCTCTGGCAGCCGATGCCCGATGAACTGAAAAAAATAAGACAGGAGATCGACTACAATTTTCCGGCCTTCAGAAAACTCATTACCGCAAAAAAATTCAAGAGCGTGTATGGAGATCTTGATAAAAGCGCTGAAATGTCGCTGAGCCGCGTACCCAAGGGCTATGAGCCCGATAACCCCGCCGGGGAATACCTCAAACTGAAATCCTTTGTAACAGGTTTTAACATTAAAGACAGCGACCTGGGTTCCAAACAACTCGCCAATAAAGTGGTGAATGCCTTTGATGCAATGCATCCTTTAATTGAATTCCTGAACAAGGCATTTCAATAAACAGGATTGTATTGCAGGTCCGATTCCCCGCAAGAAATCATTCAAATAAAATCTTTTGAAACCAGGTATTCTGCGATCTGTATCGCATTCGTGGCAGCGCCTTTCCTCAGATTATCCGATACGATCCACATATTGAGTGTGTTGGGCTGGCTCTCATCCCTCCTCAATCTTCCCACAAATACTTCGTCTTTCTCTTTTGCATCCATTGGCATAGGGTATTGCTGGTTGGCCAGGTCATCCACCACAATCAGACCGGGGGAAGATTGCAGGATATTTCTAACCTCATCCAGGTTATAATCCTTTTCAAACTCTACATTCACTGCCTCGCTATGGCCACCCATCACGGGTATGCGGACCGTAGTAGAAGTAATGCGGATAAAGTCATCCCGCATGATCTTTTTGGTCTCGTTTACCATTTTCATTTCCTCTTTGGTATAGCCATTGTCCAGGAATACATCGATCTGCGGAATGGCATTCAGGTCAATCGGGTATTTATGGGCCATCGGGTATCCGGTATCCTCCCCCTTCATTTCTTTTGCTCTTTCTCCTTTCAATTGTTGGACAGCTTTTGCACCGGCACCGGTAACACTCTGGTAAGTGGAGACCACGATTCTTTTGATACCGTATTTTTTGTGCAGCGGGTTCAGGGCCACTACCATTTGAATGGTGGAGCAGTTGGGATTAGCAATGATCTTATCATCAGCGGTCAGTACATCGGCATTGATTTCAGGAACCACCAGGTGTTTGGTGGGATCCATTCTCCAGGCAGATGAATTATCAATTACCGTGATACCTGCCCCGGCAAATCGTGGCGCCCATTCCAATGAAACACTGCCTCCTGCGGAAAATAACGCCAGGACCGGCCGGGCAGCAATGGCATCCATCATGCCCACCACTTTATATTTTTTGCCCTTAAACTCAATTTCTTTCCCTGCTGACTATTCTGATGCAACGGCTATCAGGTCAGTGACCGGAAAATTTCTTTCCGCCAGCACCTGCAACATTTTTGAGCCCACTAATCCTGTGGCTCCTACCACGGCGACTTTCATTGACCCTCCTGTTTCCCTCTAAACGGGGAGATTTTACTATTTAACAATACATCCTCACTAAGTGTCAGACAAAAGGCCTCCCGTTCCGGAAGGCCTGCCTAATCTTTATATTTTACATACATAACGCAGCAAACCTTCTTTCAGGAATGTTTCTTATTGCGTTTTGTATGTTTTATTATGATCATCCGCTGCAAAAATAATCGCAAGGTGCGTTTGACCCAAATATTCGTCTTTATTTTCCGTTGCACAGGATTATAAATATTTGTAAACGGGTTTGTACAAACCCGTATCCTAATTTGCCCCAATGAAAAAAACCGGGTTATTATTGCTGATTTTGGCCCTGTCTTTCACTGTACTTGCCCAGAACAGGTATGATGTGGTGATCGATGAAATTATGGCCGATCCTACTCCGCAGGTGGGTTTGCCCAACAATGAATGGCTGGAGTTGAAGAATACTACAGCTACCCCTATCAACCTGCAGAACTGGCGGATCGGAGATGTTTCGGGACAAAGCGGGCCACTGCCCAACTTCACTTTGAGGCCGGATAGTTTTGTGATCGTTTGCAGCAGTAATGCCGTTTCGGCTATGTCGGCCTTCGGTATTACTATTTCTGTCACGAGCTTTCCTTCTCTCGATAATGATGGCGACCAGTTATTCCTTCGGTCCGCCAATGGCAAAACGATCCATGCAGTCAATTACAGTTCCGCCTGGTACCAGAATGAGGTAAAAAAAGAAGGAGGCTGGACATTGGAAATGATCGACACAAAAAGCCCTTGCGCCGGGAGCCCTAACTGGAAACCAAGTGTAAGTACAACAGGCGGTACTCCCGGGAAAAAAAATTCCATTGATGCCGTTAATACCGACCAAACAGCACCTCAATTGAAAAGGGCTTATACAAGGGATAGTGTTACGATCATACTGGTATTTGATGAGCCGGTGGACAGTTTATCCGGCGCCACGTTGACCAATTATTCAATTGACGGGGGATTGACATTGATCAGCGCCGCTACCCTCGCTCCTCTTTTCAGCATGGTTCAGTTGAAAACAAGCATCCCGATGACCGCCAATGTTGTATATACCATCACCGCCAAAAATGTAAAAGATTGCAAAGGCAATACCATTGATGCTGCCAATAAAGCAAAAGTGGGATTGCCTGTGGATGCGGCAGCAGGTGAATGGATTATCAATGAGATCCTGTTCAATCCGCGGTCCAATGCATTTGATTATGTTGAGTTTTACAATAACAGCAATAAAATCTTCGACGCTGCTAAATTATATATCGCTGACCGAAGCAGTAGCGGAGCAGTCAGCTCGATCAAGGCATTGAGCCTGGTTCCCTATTATATTTTCCCGGGCGATTATATTGTAGAAACGGAAGATGCCAATAGCCTTTCCACACAATACCTGGTTCAGCACCCGGATAATGTTCTGGTCATTTCTTCTCCGCCATCTTTCCCGGATGATGAAGGGGATGTTATCGCATTGAACTTCCAGGGAATTATAGTAGATGAAGTGCATTATAAAAACGATTGGCATTTTAAACTGATCAATGACGAAGAAGGAGTAGCCCTGGAAAGGATCGATCCCAATGGTCCTTCGCAGGATGCTTCGAATTGGCACAGTGCGGCTTCCACAGCCGGTTATGGAACACCCACTTACAAGAACTCCCAGTACAAATTGCTGAATGCAATCCAGGCAACGGTGGATGTCTCGCCTAAAATTTTTTCTCCTGATAATGATGGCCGGGATGATATCGCTACGATTCAATATGAGGTTTCTACACCGGGTTATGTGGCGAACATTACCATTTTCGATGCTGCCGGGAGACCTGTCCGTAACCTGGTACGCAATGGAATACTGGGACTAAAAGGCTATTGGAACTGGGATGGATTAGATGATAAAGGATCGAGGCTGCCCGTAGGCAATTATATCATCTTCACAGAAATATTTAACCTGCAGGGGAAGAAAGAAAGGTTTAAGAATACAGTCGTGTTGGCGAGAAAATTAAATTGATCGTAATATTTCAACCCAACTGAGTAAACGGGAGAAGACCTTTCAATGGGTTCTTCCGGGCATTATTGACAGAAATATGGAATGATTACAATAGCTCGATCTCAAAACTCACCAGGTCCTTGAACTGCTGTATCCTTGAATCAATGTCTGTCCTCGTAATTTCTTTTAACCTTGTTGGTCCGAATTTCTCCACGCAGAAGCTGGCCATCGCCGAACCTACAATGATCCCCCGTTTCATATTTTCAAATGAAATGTCGCTGGTCTTGGCCAGGTGCCCCATGAATCCCCCGGCAAATGTATCGCCCGCACCGGTCGGATCAAATACATCTTCCAGTGGCAGCGCCGGGGCAAAGAACACATCATCTCCGTGAAACAACAAGGCCCCATGCTCTCCTTTTTTAATGATCAGGTATTTAGGGCCCATTGCTAATATGCTCCGGGCCGCCTTCACCAGGGAATATTGCCCGGAAAGTTGCCTCGCTTCCGCATCGTTCACCAGCAGCAGGTCCACCTGTTTTAAGACAACCATAAGATCCTCCATAGCCGACTCCATCCAAAAATTCATCGTATCCATTACGATCAGCTTGGGTCGCTTTTTCAATTCCTGTATCACATTTAACTGCAGTTTTGGCATCAGGTTCCCCAGCATCAGGAACTCAGCGCCCTGGTAACTGTCGGGTACTTTGGGGTCAAAATCAGCTAGCACATTCAGGTCGGTGATCAGCGTATCACGACTGTTCATGTCTTCATGGTAGCGGCCACTCCAGAAAAAGGATTTTTTATCCGGCACGATCTCCACCCCATCCATTTGCACGCCTCTCTTTTTCAGCTCTTCCATTTCTTCTTTGGGAAAATCGTATCCCACTATTGAGATCTGCTGGACCGGTTTTACAAAATTACTGGCGGCATAGGCTACATAGGTGGCAGAGCCTCCCACGATCTTATCTGTTTTTCCAAAGGGAGTTTCAATCGCATCAAAAGCCATGGTGCCAACGGTGATCAAAGACATGTACCGGGATTTAAGTTGGGGAATCGGTTTCCAGCGCGCAATATTACAGCTATTAACGGAATTGGGGCTGTGCAAAGTCGGGATAGGACAGGTCTCAACAGTAAAGGGGGATTCTGGTTTATGACCCAATTAACCCATCCCCAATCCCCAATTCCATTTATCTTTGATTATGGTCAAAACGAGGCGAAAAAAAGCTTCCAAAAGGGATCTGATCATTCGTCAGGCTTCCGCCATGATCCGCGAAAAGGGGTTCCCGGCCACTTCCATGCGCGATCTCGCCGAAGTGGTGGGTATTGAGGCAGCCAGCCTTTATAATCATATCCAATCCAAATCGGAGATCCTGCGGGAGATCATTTTCCGTATCGCCAATGATTGCAATGTTCATATGGAAAGCATTGACAGCCCCTCCCTGAATAATATCCAGAAGATCGAATCACTCATCCGTTTTCATGTGCAGATGATGCTGAACCGGTTTGATGATTATTATGTCATGATCAATGACTGGATCCACCTGTCCGAACCCTATCTCAGCAATTTCACTGGTCAGCGGCGCAGTTATGTGCAGAGAATGGAAGCCATCATCGAAGAAGGTATCCGTCATAAAGAAATGAAGCCGGTGCTGCCTTATGTGGCGATGCTGACCATCCTCTCCTCGGTCCGTGGCCTGGAATTCTGGCACCGCAGCGGGAAAAAAGTTTCTGCACAGACCATGGAAGACAATATGGTGAATCACCTGATCGGCGGATTAAAAAAGAACTGACCGGCATGTCAATCCATTTTCACCCACTCACGGTAAAAGAAGTGCGAAGAGAAACGTCTGATTGTGTTTCCGTTTCATTTGATATCCCCGAATCGCTGCAGCAGGATTTTATCTTCCGACAGGGACAAAGCCTGACCATGCGTACCAACCTGAACGGGGAAGAGGTACGCCGGACCTATTCGCTTTGTTCAAGTCCTTTGGACAAAGAGTGGAGGGTGGCCATCAAAAAAGTGGAGGACGGGGTATTTTCCATGTTCGCCAATGAGCAGCTGAAAAAAGGCGATTCGCTGGAAGTCATGGAACCCATCGGGAGTTTTTTTACCGAGCTGGATCCTGCACAAAAGAAAAAGTATGTGGCATTTGCCGCCGGGAGCGGTATCACTCCAGTAATCTCGATTATAAAAACCACCCTATTAACCGAACCAAAAAGTGATTTTACCCTCGTGTACAGCAACCGGAGCCGCAGCTCTATTATTTTCTTCGAAGAACTGGAAGGCTTAAAGAACCGGTACATGGAGCGTTTCAATCTTATTCACACGTTGAGCCGCGAAAGAACGGAGTCGTCCCTGAATTCCGGAAGGGTCGATGCAAATAAATTAAAGGAGCTTATCCCGTTAGTAGACTATGATGTTACTGATGAATTCTTTCTCTGTGGTCCCGAGGAAATGATCTTTTGCATAAAAGAATTTCTGGAAACAAACGGCATTGATAAAAAAAAGATCCATTTCGAATTGTTCAATACCGCAGGACAAACCACGAAACCAACTGCGAAAAGACAGAAATCGGAAGCAAGCGGCCCTCGAAGCAGGATTACTGTTAAATTGGATGGCCGCTCTTTTGATCTTGATCTTTCATTGGGCAGTGATACCACGATACTGGATGCCGCGCTGGAACAGGGCGCCGACCTCCCCTATGCCTGCAAGGGTGGGATGTGCTGCACCTGCAAAGCCAGGCTGCTCGAAGGAGAAGTAATGATGGATGTACACTGGGGGTTAGAAGAAGAAGAAGTGAAACGGGGGTACATCCTTACCTGCCAGTCGCATCCCAGGACCGAGAGAGTGGTAGTGGATTTTGATATTAAATAGAAAAAGCCTTTTACCCGCTTCAAAAAAATCGTTATGAAAAAATACCTGTTCGTTGCTCTTTATTTTTTTTCGGTTAATGCAGTCGCCCAAACGGAAGCAGAGATCCGGAAGCATTATGCAGATGTGAATGAACAAATAGCTGCATCGGTCAAACTTGGAATGGAAGGGCCTTTATACAATAATGAATGGGTTGCGAACCGGTTTTTAAGAAGCTGGCCGGCAGTAGGCATTTACCAGGAAACAACCGATTTCTGGTACGATGATTCTCCCGATCATATCAGCACAACGGAACGGAATCCCAAAACGGTGTTATTGAAGGTTACTATAATGCGGAAAGCTTCAGACCGAAGGTTCAACGAAGAATACCTTTACAGGAATGGAAAGCTGCTCTTTTATTTTTTTCAGGAAGGGGAAGAAACCGCTGTATCGGAAACAAGGCTTTATTTTAACAACAAAGGCGTCCTGTTCAAAAGCAGTGTAAAAGCGAATGGTAAAGAACTGACCACAAAGGAGCTTGCGACCGAACAATACAAGGATCTTAAACCCAACCCGTTGCTTATCCGGACCCAGGCAGCAAAACTCCAGGACCTGTTCGTAAAAAGTATGATGTAAATCATAATACGTTACCACTTCTTTTTGGCAATTATCCGCTCAAACGGGTCTCTGTTTCAGTAATTTTGTAATTACCCTCCGTTGTATCAACAGAAGAGGGTGTGTAAATCAATGATGATGTCCCAGGCAGACCTGGAAAAAGGATTCCAGGAAAAAATAGACGAAGAAATAAAAATAGAGCCAAAGGACTGGATGCCGGAAGCTTACCGTAAAACCAATATCCGGCAGATCAGCCAGCATGCGCACAGTGAGATTGTGGGCATGTTACCGGAAGGTAACTGGATTAGCCGGGCACCGTCCCTGAAACGAAAAGCGATCCTGCTGGCCAAAGTGCAGGATGAAGCGGGACATGGGTTATACCTCTATGCGGCCTGTGAAACTTTGGGTATCACGCGGGAGGAAACCATCAATGATCTGCATAGCGGTAGGGCGAAATATTCTTCTATTTTTAATTATCCCTCACTCACCTGGGCCGATATGGGAACGATCGGTTGGCTGGTGGATGGTGCTGCGATCATGAACCAGGTTATGCTTACCCGGACTTCCTATGGCCCTTATGCCCGGGCTATGGTCAGGATCTGCAAAGAAGAAAGTTTTCACCAGCGCCAGGGTTTTGAATCGTTGCTGGTTCTGTCAAGGGGAACCCCCGAACAAAAGGAAATGTGCCAGGATGCCATCAATCGTTGGTGGTGGCCCTCGCTGATGATGTTTGGCCCAAAAGACAGTGAAAGCACCAATAGCGACCAGAGCATGAAATGGAAGATCAAACGCAAAAGCAATGATGAGTTGAGGCAGCAGTTCGTGGATATGTGCGCTGAACAGGTGAAAGTGCTGGGCATGACGTTACCTGATCCCCAATTGAAATGGAATAAAAAGAGAGATCATTATGATTTCGGGGAAATAAACTGGGAAGAGTTCTGGAACGTAGTAAAAGGCAATGGCCCCTGCAACAAAGAACGCCTGGATGCCCGCCGGAAAGCATGGGAAGAAGGCGAATGGGTAAGGAATGCCGCAGAAGCCTACGCAGAAAAAAGAACAGTAAAACAAAATGCAGCATAATTAATATCAGTATGTATTACATCAGAAAATTTTATTATGGAGATATCCCCGAAGATAAAGGCGGGGCCGGTAGCGCCTCTTCGGGGGATGGGGTCAAAAAAAGCGACTGGCCGCTTTGGGAAGTATTTATCCGGAGTAAACAGGGCCTGGATCATAAACATGTGGGTAGTCTGCATGCCGCCGATGCGCAAATGGCTATCGAAAATGCCAGGGATGTTTATACCCGGAGAATGGAAGGTGTCAGCATCTGGGTGGTGGAAAGCAAATTCATCACAGCTTCTAATCCTGAAGAAGCCGGAGAGTTATATGAGCCCGCCGTCAATAAAATATACAGGCATCCTACTTTCTATGATCTTCCCGATGAGGTGAACCAGATGTAACAACCGTTAACCGGGTATAATGAATAAGGATCTGTTAGTTGACTATACGCTGCATCTCGCAGATAACGCATTGATTCTCGCGCAACGCAATGCTGAGTGGTGCGGACATGGCCCGGTACTGGAACAGGACATTGCCATCACCAATATATCCCTGGACCTGATCGGGCAGGCGAGAAATTTTTATCAATATGCAGCGCGATTAATGAATGAAATGAAATCTCCTCTCTCCTCCCCCAAAAGGGACGGGGGCGAGGTTACCGAAGACACACTGGCCTACCTGAGAAAGGAAAGAGAATATAAAAACTGCTTATTAGTGGAACAATCGAATGGCGATTGGGCTCAAACCATCCTAAGGCAATTTCTTTTCAGCCAGTATCAATATTTATTGTATGACGAACTGCAACATCATAAAGACCCGCAATTGGCTGCTATTGCCGAAAAATCATTGAAAGAAGTCGCTTATCATGTCCGTTGGAGCAGCGAATGGGTCATTCGTCTCGGCGATGGAACCGAAGAAAGTCATGAGCGAATGATAAATGCCATGAATGAATTGTGGAGATATACAGGAGAATTATTCGAAGTGGCTAGCTATGAGTTACCCGCTATCAGCGACGAAATTGCTGTAAATGTTTCCTCTTTGAAAGTACCCTGGATGAATAAAATAAAAGAAATATTTGTTGAAGCCACCTTATCTGTACCTGAAAAGGTCTTTATGCAAAAAGGAGGAAAAGAGGGAAAGCATACCGAACACCTGGGATATATCCTTACAGAACTGCAATATATGCAAAGAGCTTACCCGGACTGTGCCTGGTAATTAAATGTAAGTCGACAATTATGATCGAGCATACAGTTGATAAAAGCACCATTTTTTCTTACCTCGGGGAAATAAAAGACCCCGAGATACCGGTGCTCAGTATTGTTGACATGGGTATTATCCGGGATATAAAAATGAATGAGGACGAAATCGAAGTCATTATTACACCCACCTATTCCGGTTGTCCTGCTATGGACATGATCTCCGCCCATATTAAGATCCTTTTATCCACGATCGGGTTCAGGAAAAACAAGGTTACAGAGGTATTAAATCCTGCATGGACAACCGACTGGATGACCGAGGAGGGAAAAAGAAAACTGAAAGAATATGGCATTGCTCCACCGAACCCCAGGCAGCAGGTTTGCAATGAAAAACCATTTGCTGCGGCTGAAGCCGTTCAATGCCCACATTGCGATTCCTGGCATACGCACCGGATCAGTGAGTTCGGATCTACCGCCTGTAAAGCATTGTTTCAATGCGATGATTGCAAGGAACCTTTCGATTATTTCAAATGTCATTAATGCTTCTGCGCTTATTTTTAGTTCCTGACCGCTGAAATGATGCACCCGCAAAATTGAAGCCGGTATTGCTCCCCGTCGAAAAATTGTTTCATCCCCTCCGATACAGCTTTTTTAATCTTTTCCAAACGGTCGGCCGGCTGGCGTTTCAATAATGCAGCGGTTCTTACCCCGGCCTTCAATTCCGTTTCAAAAAGAAACGAGGCAGTGGGTACTGCCCATTCCACGGGATAATAGGTGAACCGAAACCCAGCTTTACTGAATCCGTTTTCAGCTAGCATTTTACGGCATAGCTTTTCATCACTGAACATATAGTTATCCGGCGCTTCGGGCATGCTTACATTCATGTCGGCATATCGCTGAATGCTCTCGAACATCACTTTTGCCGCCGGACTTTTATCGGGTCCTGCCCATACGGTAAATGCAAAAGTTCCTTTTTGTTTTATGACGCGGGCCGCTTCAGCAATCGCAGTTTGTGGCCTGGCCAGATGCAGCATCCCGAAATTCA
>CAYSIU010000035.1:0-11700 GCA_964431095.1 uncultured Chitinophaga sp.
CGAGCCGTTGTGGAATCGCAACTTCATTGACAGCGTGCAGATCACCGCGGCAGAAACCGTGGGCGTGGAAGAACGGGGCGGTTATTACGAACAGGCCGGTGCCTTGCGCGATATGGTGCAAAATCATATTCTGCAGCTGCTCTGCATGATCGCCATGGAACCTCCCGTATCATTTGATGCCAACGAGATCAGGAACAAGAAAGTGGATGTGCTCAGGGCCATCCGGAAAATCGAAACGGAGGATGTCCACGAACACGCTGTCCGGGGCCAATATTCCGCTGGGTGGCTGAAAGGTGAAAAAATACAGGCCTACCGGCAGGAAAAGAATGTAAATCCCCGTTCACCGGTGGAAACATTTGTAGCGGTAAAATTTTATGTCGACAACTGGCGGTGGAGGAATGTTCCTTTTTATATACGCACCGGGAAGTGTATGCACGAAAAGACAACATTGATCACCATCCAGTTCAAAGAAGCACCGCCTTATTCATTCCCGCCCGCCGCGGCCGATACCTGGAGACCGAACCGGCTTGTTTTCAGCATCCAGCCGCAAATGGATATCCGGATACGTTTCCAGGCAAAAAAACCAGGACCGGAAATGGTGCTGAACCCTGTAGATATGCTTTTCAGTTACGCAGAAGCCTATGATGGGCAGGAACCGGAAGCCTATGAAACATTGCTCGAAGATGTGATAGATGGGAATCCCACATTGTTTATGCGGGCTGACCAGGTAGAAGCAGCCTGGGAGGTAATCATGCCGATAATAGAAGCATGGCAGATGAGGCCACCGGTGGATTTTCCCAATTATGCCCCGGATAGCTGGGGACCCGAAGATGCGGAAGCATTAATAGCTGGAGATGGTCATCATTGGGTTACCCTGCCGGCAACGAATCCGGGGAAAACAAAGGATTAATGGAGCTCGTCGTTAAAAAAAATATTGATGAACTGAGTTTTGGGCTGGCCGGTTGGATATCCGCTTACATTGACAAGAATTTGAAAGAGAAAAAAAATTTTTCATTCGTGCTTTCCGGCGGAACCACTCCCGAAAAACTTTATCAGTTACTGGCCTCGGGCGAATTCAGGGATAAAATTGACTGGACAAAGCTTCACTTCTTTTGGGGAGATGAAAGATATGTCCCTTATTCCGATGAACGCAACAATGCCCGGATGGCTTTTGAAAAACTGTTATCGCATGTGCCGGTGAAAAAAGAACAGGTGCATATTATTCAGACGGACAGGGAACCTGCTGTTGCCGCTGCAGATTACGAAAAACTCTTGCATCGTTATTTTCCATTAGCGGGACCTACATTCGACCTGGTGCTGCTGGGTATGGGAGATAACGCCCATACATTGTCTCTTTTCCCGGGGTATAACGCGGTGATGGAAAAAAAACAATGGGTGCGGTCTTTTTATCTGGAAGAACAGCAGATGCATCGCATCACCTTAACGGCCCCGGTCGTGAACGCCGCATCGGCAGTAGTGTTTTTTGTGAGCGGTGCGGCCAAAGCGCCGGCACTGCAGCAGGTAATAGAGGGTAAATACGACCCCACTGTTTACCCGGCGCAGGTGATACAACCTCTCAGCGGTAAACTGTACTGGTGGGTGGATGAAGCGGCGGCTAAAAATTTAACGTACAAAAAATAGAAGCTTCCAACTATCTGGCCCGTTTTTTTGTCATGATATAATACAAATTGATGATTATGCCCGGAAATAAGAAGTTCATGACCACTACAACACGTGCCGCAATGGTGATGGCAGGGGTGGCCGCAGTGCATGCACCCGGACAAAAAGAGAGGAATCTTAAGATACTTCCTAAGGATATCAGCGATGAAAAACTGGACAGTATTATGAAAACCTATACTGTTGGATTGTGCGTTCTATGTAAATTCTGCCACCAGCCCTTTAAAGGATTTCCCGATAGCCTGGACTTTGCATCAGATAAAGAACCCATGAAAGAGAATGCAAGGGGAATGATGCGAATGGTGATTGACATCAACCGTAAATATTTTTATTTTGATTCCACCCAGCGACCGGAATATCTTCATACCATTACCTGTAAAAACTGCCACCGGGGCGAACCGATCCCACCCGAAAACTAATCCTTATCTTTTTTGCATGACTTCAGCCATTCTTTGATCCCTTTTACGATCTGGAGTGCCACGGCTTTGTGAAATTCGGGGTCAAGGATAAGCTGCTCATCCTCTCTGTTACTGAGAAAAGCAACTTCTACCAGGCAATTGGGATAATCCGTGGGTCCATTGAGTGAAAAATTAAAGCTGCCGATATTGCCGAAATCCGTCAGCCCGATCTCGAGCATACTTTCCTCGATATATTTTGACAGCGGTCGGAAGCCAATATACCTGTAATAGGTACTTACCCCCCTGATACTATCCTTTGCTGAAGAGTTCAAATGAATACTCACCAGGAAATCAGGTTCTTCCTTTTTGAGCATTTCGATCCGTTCCAGCATGCTCAGTGAAGTGTCCTTTGTTCTTGTCATGAACACAGCGGCACCACTTTCTTCGAGGGCATTTTCCAGTTGTTTGGCAATGAGAAGCGTATATTTTTTTTCCTGTATGCGGGTTGAGACACCGGTGGCTCCTTCATTATCTCCGCCGTGCCCGGCATCCACAGCAATTTTCATTTTTTTAATATCAAGATCTGTGGGTTGTCTTTTTATCCTGATCACGAGTTTCTTTTCCTGGTAATAGATACTGTAACCCCAATGCTGGTCATGCCGGAGTTCGATAATGACCCGGAATACATCATCTTCCGGCTGTTCATAGTATGTATTTTTTATCTCTCTGGCAGAAGTACGTTGCGTGATCCAGTTCGTGTTACTGGTAGCGCCGAATATATCCACCACGATCCGGGAAGGATTGATCTGCTGGAGGCTGCGGTAGGGAAGTTTTTCATCGAGCGTAACGGTTACATAATC
The DNA here is from genome assembly GCA_964431095.1 of uncultured Chitinophaga sp. Lineage (GTDB taxonomy): Bacteria > Bacteroidota > Bacteroidia > Chitinophagales > Chitinophagaceae > JJ008. The sequence goes on from CAYSIU010000035.1 coordinate 2,936, forward strand.
GTATTTGTCATCCCCGCTGACCAGCCAACTGTTGGTGAGGTAATAGGGCGGGATCTTCGCACTGCTGTCTTTTTTAAAACTGGTTTTAGCCAGGTAGGCAAAATGATTTTTTGACAGCTGTACCTTGTAATTAATGATGGTGCTGTCCACCACCCTTACCAATACATTAGTATCCAGGAAGGTCATTTTGGCTCCGCCCAGACGATCCTCTCCCAGCCCGTATTCCAGGAATGGCTGAATGCCCGTTGTCCTTCCCGCCAGTAAATTATTCTGACCCGTTTGGGCCATAGCCGTCAGTCCTGTCAGCAGGCATAAAAAGGTGACTATCCGTACCATCCCTCCAAGATAACATAAAAACCCTCGGCAGCTTTTTCCGTATTATTACGGCATCACAACAAGGTTTTACTGAATTTTAGTATAAACCCTTATCATTAAGCACTATCTGGAAATACGCCTCGTTACTAAGACAGATGGCGCTGATACCCAACAGTGACTATCCTGAATCTTTATCCTTGAAAAACCAATAGCTTATGACCTGGAATTCAATAATGGGTATTGTATCATCTGTTGCCCTTTTCCTGCCCATCTTTTTTATACTCGTCTTCAGGTTGAGTACGTACAGAACCTTCCCGGCTTTATTGATTTATTATATAGCAGTTTTTCTTTATAACCTGCTGGATCTTGGGTATATCAAAGCCAACACAGGACTGGTACGGTCCCTGGGTTTGATCATTAACCTGCTGGATGTGCCACTAATGCTCACGTTTCTTACCTACTTCAGCACCACATCTTCGTTCACCCGAAGGATCAGGCTCTTTATCCTGGCGTTTATCTTATTTGAAACGACGGTGGTTCTTTTACTTGGGTTCAATGTGAAGGCGATCACCATTACGATGGGACCCGGGATCATCATAACGATCATCTTTTGTATTTCCTTTTTTGTACGCCAGACCAAGATCACTATTACACACCGGAAAGCTACCGGGAAGGCATTGATTGCGGCTTCCTTGCTTTTTGCGTATGGATGTTATGGTATTATTTACCTGATGTACTATGTTTTTAAAACGACCTATGTGGCAGATACTTTCCTTATCTATTTCCTCGTAGTAACTCTTTCTTCATTGCTGATCAGCGCCGGGATCATCCTTGAACAAAAAAGGATCCGAAAATTGCTGGAGCTGAAAACTACTCGTCGCGAGCTTTCCAATATCTATGCGAATGACCCCAAAAATATCCCTCAAAACAGGGTGATGCTTGATTTTGACAGGGACTTGTGGAATTAGGAAATATTGGTCCAATTCCTTCCAAGACAAGTCTCCCTGCCGAATGCAGGTGACTCGTCGGTTCACTTCCCAGGTTAGAAAATTACGGATCAGGCGCTGGTATTCTAAAAGCAGTATTTCCCTTCAGCGACCATCTTATCCGCAATCCTCCTTCTCGCTTCCTTACTGTTGAAAGACTCCGCCCGGGTAAATCTTTTGAGCCCGAGGAGCATCATTCGTTGTTCATCACCTTCGGAAAATGAATTGATAGCGTCTTTTCCAGATTTGTTGATCTTATCGGCAGCATCATAAAGATAAGTTCTCATGATATCCAGGTGCTCCCGGCAGGCTTTTTCTCCCCGCTGATCCGTCATCTTTATCACCCGCATCAGGACGCTTTCTGCGTTAAACGTTTCGATTGCCATATCGGCAATATTCATCAAAACTTCCTGTTCGCTTTCTAATTTCATCATCAGTTTCTGGACGGCCGCACCGGCGGCCATCAGGATAGCTTTTTTAAAGTTGGCGACCAGTTTTTTCTCTTTTGCAAAAGGGGTCTCTTCCTCATTACCGAAATCCGGGATACTCATCAATTCTTTCTGCACAGCCATCGCAGGACCCATCAGGTCCAGGCGCCCCTGCATGGCTCTTTTCAGGGTCATGTCCAATGTAAGCAACCGGTTGATCTCGTTGGTTCCCTCGTAGATCCGGTTGATCCGGCTGTCGCGATAAGCCCGGGAAATGTTATACTCGGCACTGAACCCATTACCCCCGTGTATCTGTACACCTTCGTCCACTACATAATCGAGCACTTCGCTCCCGTCCACTTTCAGCATGGCACATTCAATGGCGTATTCTTCCGCGGCTCCCAGTTTTGATTCGTTAAGAGGTTTACCAATGGCCATTAACTCATGTTCCTTATCACTGATCGATTGGGCAACCCGATAAAGGGAGCTTTCACATACAAAAACGCGGATGGCCATTTCCGCCAGTTTGTATTTGATGGCGCCAAAATTGGCGATCGGCTGTTTGAATTGTTCTCTTGTCCTGGCATAGTCAACAGAATCGGTGATGGACCGTCTCGAACCGCCAACGGCGGCGGCCGCCAGTTTTAAACGGCCGATATTTAAAATATTGAAGCGATCCTATGTCCTTTGCCGATCTCTCCCAATAAATTCTCCACCGGTACTTTGCAATCCTGGAAATACAATTGCACAGTTGACGATCCCTTGATCCCCATTTTATGTTCCTCCGGTCCCTGGGTGAAACCTTCTGTACCTCTTTCCACGATGAAACCGGTGAATTTGTCTCCGTCCACCTTCGCAAAGACGGTATATACATCGGCAAAGCCGCCATTGGTGATCCAGCATTTCTGGCCATTCAGCAGGTAATGTTTTCCATCATCGCTGAGTCGGGCTGTTGTTTTCGCCCCCAATGCATCACTACCGCTATTGGGTTCCGTTAATCCATAAGCCCCGGCCCATTCACCGCTGATCAGTTTTGGAATATATTTTTCTTTTTGTTCGGGTGTACCGAAATATAAAATAGGTAAAGTGCCGATACCAGTGTGGGCGGCAATGGCCACAGAAAATGAATGCCCGGCACCGAGGTATTCGTTCACAATGGTGGAAGTGACGAAATCTTTTCCCAACCCGCCATATTCTTCCGGGAAAGAAACCGACAGCAGGCCCTGCTCACCGGCTTTTCTGACCAGGCTTTTCATCAGACCGGGTTCCAGGTTATCGATACGGTCGAGATTAGGATAGATTTCGGAATCCAGGAACTGGTTACACATATCCCGTACCATTTGCTGCTCTTCGGAGAATTCTTCGGGCGTAAATATTTCGGAAGGAAGGGATTCCCTGACCAGCCATTCGCCGCCTTTCAGGGCTTTTTTCTCTTGTGCTACTGTTGGCATAAAATTATTTTGGGGTAAGAAAACTATTTTTATTTTAGATTATCATATACAAGCTGCAACACCTCTTTACATACATCTATTTTATCTATAGGTACGGTTTCCAATGCCTCATTCAGGGTCTCTTCTGCCAGGACCATGGTTTCCTCCTGCAGTTTCAGCGCCTGTTTGGTGAGGTATATCAGGTTGATGCGCCGGTCATTCTCAGCCGCCACCCGTTTTACCAGGTTTAGTTTCTCCAGGTTATCTACCAGCCGCGTGATGCTGGGTTTGTCGCGGAAAGTAGCGTTGCACAATTCCTGCTGGCTGATGCCCTCCTGTTTCCATAAATGATACAATACGCTCCATTGTTCGATCGTGATGCTTAGTCCTGCGGCATTGAATTTTTTTTGCAGGCGGCGGGCAATGGCGGTAGAGGCCTTGCCGGTAATAAAGCTGTAGAGTTCTCCCTTTCTAAATTGGTTGTTTGGCATATAGTTGTTTATACAACTATTCAAAATTAGTATTATTTTTGAATTCACCAACTTTATTTTTTGTAAAAAAACTGAAAGGCATGGTCCCGGGGTTTTTATCATACAAAAGATCGCAGGTAGCCTATTATAATTTTGGAAAAGGACCTGTACCCGTTCTTTGTTTTCATGGTTACGGGGAAGACGCCCAATCCTTTGAATTTCTTGCAGAATATGCAGGGGATCAGTACACTTTTTATGCAATTGATCTTCCTTTTCACGGGCGCACTGAATGGAAAGAGGGATTGAATTTCAGCAGCAAGGACCTGGTTTACATTGCCGGGAAAATCCTGGGTAAAGAAAACCAGCCGTTTTCTCTCCTGGGTTTTAGCCTGGGCGGCCGGGTGGCCCTGAACCTTTATCAAATGGAACCGAAGAAGATCCGGAAATTAATATTACTGGCACCCGACGGCTTAAAATTGAATTTCTGGTACTGGCTCGCAACGCAGAGTTGGGCGGGGAATAAATTTTTTGCATTCACAATGAAACATCCCGGTTGGTTCTTTGCTTTTCTCAGGATCCTGAACAAACTGAAAATAGTCAATGCCAGCATCTTTAAGTTCGTCCATTTCTATATCGGGAATAAGGAAGTGAGAGAATTGTTGTATGCCCGCTGGACAGGACTCCGGCGACTCAAACCCCATATCCGGAAAATAAAAATGGAAATCAGGGAGAATAACAGCCAGGTAAAACTGATTTATGGTAAATACGACAGGATCATTCTTCCCGCCGCAGGAGAAAAATTCAAAAAAGGGATCGAAGCACAATGCACGCTCTCGGTTATCGATTCGGGTCACCAGGTGTTGCAGGAAAAACACGCACCTCAAATTGTAGCTGCATTACGCACTGAGCGCGGCAATGAGTAGATTTGTTCCTACTTCATGGTATTGGAGCTGATCGTCATATTGCTTTTTGCCTGCTATGGCTTCCTTGTTTTATATTACTGGCAGACCTGGAGAACCATCCCGCCATTCGTGGGATCTTCCCGGGTACCGGGCACGAAGATCTCTGTTATTATCCCTGCCCGCGATGAGGAGAAAAACATCGGGCCATTGTTACAGGCACTGGAAAACCAGGCCTACCCGAAAGAATTGTTTGAAGTGATCGTGATCGACGATCATTCAACCGACGCCACCGCAACGATCGTACAGCGCTTTCCCCGTGTAAAACTGCTATCATTGAAGGAGGACAAGATCAATTCGTATAAAAAGAAGGCAATCGAGACCGGGATTGCTGCAGCCGGCAATGATTGGATCGTAACAACAGATGCCGATTGCCTGCCGGGGTCAGGGTGGTTGCAAACCCTGGCTTTATTTGTTGAAGAAAAGCAACCCGTCTTCATTGCTGCACCCGTAACCATCCATTGCAATCCATTTGTTCTTGAATCATTCCAGGCCATGGATTTTATGGTCTTGCAGGCAATCACCGGCGCCGTCGTTTATCAAAAGAGAATGTCTATGTGTAACGGGGCCAATATCGCCTATCTCCGGAAGGTTTTTTATGAGGTGAATGGTTTCAGGGATATTGACAGTATCGCATCTGGCGACGATATGTTGCTGATGCACAAGATATGGAAACAATACCCGGGGAAAGTAAATTACCTGAAATCACCGGAAGTGGTTGTATCCACCCAGCCAATGAAATCCTGGAGGGATTTATTCAATCAGCGGATACGATGGGCCAGCAAGGCCAGAAAATACAAAGACAAAAGAATACTTCCTGTTTTGCTGCTGGTTTATCTTTTTAATCTTTTATTCCCGGCATTGATCATTGCGGGTTTTTACCGTCATTATTATTGGCTATGGCTGGGCGGTTTGTGGGTCGCAAAAACGGTTGTTGAACTACCCCTGTTTGCATCTGCAGCAAATTTTTTTAATAAAAGGTGGGCACTGAAGTTGTTTTTCCTTTTTCAACCACTCCATATTTTGTATGTCATTCTTTCCGGCCTCCTGGCTCAATTCGGTAAATATGAATGGAAGGGCAGGAAGGTGAAGTAATTGAGAATTGGTTAATCAAGAATCAACACAGGCATCAGCTCCCGCCTGATTAACCGGTCGACTCCAATAGCGATCAGGAAAACCAATTCCCTTAACTTTCCTGCATGGGGAATCCGGGATCATTCCAGGCAGCAGCATGGCGAAGACTTAAAAAGAACAGGGGGGCCCTGTTTGGCCTGGTTATTATCATTCTCGCGACGCTGGTAGCCATTTTTGCCTATTTTATTGCACCCTATCCATCTCCCTATGCCAACCGGATCATTTTGGAGATCGGCGGCAATAAACCCGGATTCAGCCAAAGCTTTGTCAAAGTCAAAAAAGAAAAAGAGGTTGCGAGTACCGGTTTTTGGGAACAATTGGTTTCCGGCCGCGAAGATGTTTATTATTACGTGCCTATAGTAAGTCATGAGCAGCGGGGTGATAGCATCATCGTCCAAAAATTCATTGACGAAAGAGTAAATGAAAGACAAGCTTACCCTGTTTCCAAAACGGCACCCCAGCCGGTTATTACCCAAAAATTTTTATTGGGGACCGACAAATATGGCCGGGATATCCTTAGCCGTATTATTGTTGGCACAAGGGTAAGTTTGAGCGTTGGGTTGATAACGCTGGCCATTTCTCTCAGCATAGGATTGATATTGGGCTCACTGGCCGGCTACTACCGGGGAAGGATAGATGATGTGATCATGTGGTTCATCAATGTTATCTGGAGCATACCAACTTTGTTGCTGGTTTTCGCAATTACCCTGGTGCTGGGAAAAGGCTTCTGGCAGGTGTTTGTTGCCGTGGGTTTAACCATGTGGGTGAATGTGGCCAGGCTGGTGAGGGGACAGGTATTGGGAGTACGCGAGTTGGAATATATTGAAGCTGCAAGGGCGTTGGGATTTTCGGGGTTCAGGACCATTGTCAGGCATATCTGGCCCAATATTATGGGTCCTGTGGTGGTGATTGCTGCTTCCAATTTTGCATCGGCCATTGTGATTGAAGCGGGATTAAGTTTTCTGGGGGTGGGAGTGCAACCCCCGCAACCCAGCTGGGGGTTGATGATAAAAGAGAATTATAATTTTATTATTACACAAAATCCCATGTTGGCCCTGGCACCGGGCTTTGCGATCATGTTATTGGTGCTGGCATTTAACCTGCTCGGTAATGGACTACGGGATGCGCTGAATGTCAGGGGAAGGGTTTGAATGGAAATGGGTAATTCCCGATTCTCGGTCCTTTTTCGTGATAGGATCAATCGCTACCAATAAGGAAATACACAAAAAGAAAAGGCTTCCTATTTTATCGGTCTCGATAAGGTCGCTCAAAAAGTTGACGACAAAGATCATAGTCACTATGACCCCCACCGTCATTGCGGTAGTTTTATAAAAATCATCCGTTAGTTTATGATAAAGTTGTTGTGCATAATATAACATGGCGCCAAACAGAAGGAGCAGGAACAATAAGCCGGGAAGTCCCTGTTCAATAGCCGTCAGCAGGAAATAATTGTGCACGGTGGAATGATCTTTATTATCACTTACCCAGGTTTTATAGGCCGGTACCGTGTATCCTTTATAATTCTCGTAAAAAGTATTGGGGCCATAGCCGGTCAGCCAGTTGTCTTTTATCATTCGTACTCCGGCGATCCAGCGATAAAAGCGCTCAGCGGTTGAGACATCCTTTAGTTTATACGTTGCAACCAGGTGCTCGGCGAAGTTTTTATGAAAGATCGTGGTGGTATAATCATGAGCATACCGGAGATAGCGATCATTTGCCTTGAGCCAGAACACTGCAGCAAAGGCCGTAATGACTGTAACGATATATACATGAAGCAACGCCTTTTTCCGTATCAACCATGCAGCCAGCCCACCCGCCAGCAGGGCCAGCCAGGCGCCCCGCGCATAGGAAAAAAATAAGGCGAATAATGTAACAATGACAGCCACAACAATAAACGGCCTGAAAGATTTTCTTTTGTCTAGCCGTAAAAAAGCAATGAATAGGGGAATGCTGCTCACCAGCATGGCAGAATAATTCACGTGATTCCTGAAAAAAGGAAAAACAGCATCGTTGATCGTAGCAAAGCGAAACCCGCTGGCGCTATGACGTACAAGAATGATGATAACGACTGATAACATAGACAAGGAAAAAATCAAAGCAGCCGCAACAATCGATTCTTTTTTGTTGAAAAGGATCAGCGGTGCCAAGAGAAAAGCCCCGGCATACCAGCCTTTGGCTAATAAAAACTTCAGAGAGATCAACGGGTGTGTGGAAAACAGGACCGTGATCATCGTCCAGGCAATCACTATCAGCCATAAAATCAGTAAAGGGTGGCGCAGTTTTTTTGATGTGATTTGCCAGGGTGAATAAACCCAGCAGGCAAAAAATAAGAAAGCCACAAAAACCATGATGAACTCATCGGGGACATCCGTACCCAGCGCGGAGGAAAAATGATATTCAAATGAAAAGGGAAGGGACAGGAGAAGTAAGTAAAAGATCAAATCCCTGTTTTGCCAGCCGGCATAGAAGAAAAGGACCAGGAATGGGAAAGCGATCAATCCGTATAGGCCGGTGAGTGCTGCAGCTGCGGCCACTATGATAAAAAGTGAGGCTGACAGACCGAAAAAGATCTTGTTTTTATCAAGAACCAGGGTCATTGCCGTTCGGATTTCTTTCGTTCGAGGATCAGGGCGGCCAATAATGAGAACAGGAAACTCAACAGGGCGGTGGCAAACATGATTTGCATTCTCCTGGGGCGGTCGGGCCATGCCGCTGGTTTTGCGGTTTCCACAACTAATAGGGCCGGAGGCTTACTGTCGGCCATCAACTGGTATTCGCTGATGAGTTTCTCGTACTGTGGTATCTGGTCCTGCCATATCTTTTTCCTCGCGGATAACTCTTGGAACTTTTCACTGTTCTGTGGCAACCGGCTCAAGGAATCATCGATGGCGTCTATCTTTTTCGTTATTTTTTTCTTTTCACAGTGAACAGACCCGGTGGTTCCTAATTTTGGGATTGGTCGGTTATGGTTTGCCCAATGGCTGATACAAGGAGCTCGAGAACAACATATTCCGGTGGTTGACGTTTCGCGAGTGGCACCACT
>CAYSIU010000036.1:0-11691 GCA_964431095.1 uncultured Chitinophaga sp.
AACGAAGATAAGCCCATCATCGATGGCGAGATGGGCTATGTGGAAGGCGCAAAGAAATATATACCTATTGGCCGGAAACAATCTTATAATTTTAAAAGCGATGTCAAACAGATCTTTCCCCGGGTCTGGGATGGCAGCAATGATCAATACCACGCCGAATTTTATGCGGATTGGCTGAATCTCAAGGATCCCCAAACCGGTAAATATATCGCACCTTCCTATGCGGACAACATTAATTGGTTCTTCACGTACCAGATGGGTCTCATGTATTGGCGCTATTTTATGTGGAACTTCGCGGGTCGGCAAAATGATATCCAGTGCCTCGGCAATAAAAGGGATGGCAACTGGATCACGGGCATCCCGTTCATTGATAATAAAAGATTGGGTGACCAGTCGAAACTGCCGGACAGTATTAAGAACAATAAGGCCAGGAATAAGCTTTACCTCTTGCCTTTCTTCCTGGGTATCCTGGGTTGCGTATACCAGTTCCTGAAAAACAGGAAGGACTGGCTTGTGAATTTTCTTCTCTTTTTCTTTACAGGGATCGCTGTTGTGATGTACCTGAACCAGCCGGGCAACCAGCCGCGGGAACGGGACTATGCCTACGTGGGCTCTTTCTATGCTTTTGCGATCTGGATCGGGCTTGCCGTAGTGGCTTTTGTAAAACTCGCCCGCGAGAAGACCAACCAATTATCTTTTCAAAATACCCTGATCTATGGAGGCGTACTCACTTTTGTCGTCACTCTATTAAGTTGTATCAATGATGTGGGTGGAGCTGCCCTGCTCGTACCCATTTACGTCACTGCGCTTTTTGCCGCCGTATTGTTCGGCATTCTTGCGCTGGTCCGGGCGGCTTCATCGGGTGGACAAAAGGAAAGGCAGCTGAATATTGCGACCGCTGTTATTTGCCTGATCGCCCCGCTGATCATGGCACAACAGGAATGGAATGATCATGACCGGAGCCATAAAACCACCGCCCCGGATATCGCCAAAGATTACCTGGAAAGCTGCGCACCACATGCGATCCTCTTTACTTTTGGAGATAATGACACCTACCCATTATGGTATGCACAGGAAGTGGAAGGAATACGTCCTGATGTGCGCGTTATCAATAACAGCCTGCTGGGGATCGACTGGTATATCAACCAGCTCCGGTATAAAATCAATGACGCCGATTCGCTGGATGTGTTGTGGAGCCCCGAACAGATCGAGGGACATAACCGGGAATATATGACGTACAAAGCGGAAGGCGACCCGAACACTTATTATGATCTGTACGATGTGATGAAAAATGTGTTAGGGAAACCGAACATCGATGAAGAAACAGGGCGGGATGTAGGTGCCCGAACTTTCCCTGTTGCCAAATTCCGGGTGCCCGTAGATACAGCGCTGGTGAGAAAGAATGCAACAGTAAACCCTGATGATAGTGTGGTATCCGAACTCCGGTTTGAATTGCCGGCGGGTAAAACCGGATCCAATGGAGGTCTTATACGGAGCGATCTTATCATTCTCAACGTCATTGCTTCCACTAAATGGAAAAGACCTATTTATTTCACGGCTCCTTTTGGAGAATTGGGTTTTATGCAATATCTCCGCAAAGATGGCCTGTCCTACCGGCTGGTGCCTGTCCTCAGCAAATCACCCCAGGAAAACTGGGTTGTTCACCGGACACTCCGTCCGGTTGGTCTGGGCACACAGATCCACGACGATAACAATGATTCGATCTACGAAAACCTGATGACCAACTATGCATTTGGTGGTGCAGACCGGAAAGGCGTTTATTATGATGAAGAGAACCGCCGGCATATTCTTGGAGTCCGGGCTTTGTATGGCGAAGCGGCCGGCAGCCTCGCCGATGCAGGCAGAAAAGAAGAAGCACAAAAGCTGATCGATAAAGCAGAAGCGGGGATCAACCCTGAAAATTTACCTTATGCCATGGTGAGCCGTTTTGGGACCCACAACCAAACCAGCCTGGTATTCCTAGAAGGTTGCTACAAGGCCGGCAAGAATGAAGTGGCAGAAAAATACAGGAAGGCGATCCGCAAAGACCTGGAACAACAAAAAGCATATTTTATAGCTATGAATGGAGGCGAAGTGCCTGACATGACACAATTCGGAGCGGATAATAACAAAGGCCTGTTCAAATCACTGATCTCCGAATACCAGATCAATGAAGCATTGCTGGCGGCCCTGGCCGAGGTTGAGAAAAAATACGCACCCCAGACCGTCACAAAACCTGTAAATGAAAATCCAACGCCACCGATCATCAATACGCTGAAACCAGACTCGACAAAAGGAAAAGATAGTTCCAAAGGGAAAGACAGCTCAAAAACTCATTGAGCATTTAAAAATACAATCCAATAACTCTTTACTGACCCCGGCCAACCAGCCGGGGTTTCTCTTTTTAAAACTTATCGCATCTTAACTTGTTGTTAAGCTAAACCGATGGCAAACTATTTGTTGTAAATTACAGAACCATGAGAGGTTTCCATTTTACCCGTTTTGATCCGAACAGCAGTGGCAAGAGCCGATTTGAGCAATTGTTGGATATTTTTCTCCAGTTACTCACCTACACAAGCGGCGACGTAGCAGAAGCGTTGCGATGGATGAATGAGCTGGATAAACAGTACCAGCTTACAGATGATGAATACGGTATGGGTGACTTTATCGAGGAACTGAAAGAAAAAGGTTATATCACCGATGATAATGAGAAGGGCCGGATACAGATCACGGCAAAAACCGAACAGGGAATAAGGAAAAGAAGCCTTGAAGAAATATTCGGCAAACTCAAAAAAACAAAACAAGGCGATCATCATAGCTTCAAACCCGGCCAGGGTGATGAAATCAACCCCGAGACCCGGCAATACCAGTTTGGTGATATGCTGGAACAGATCGACTTCACCGAATCCATCCGCAATGCGCAGATCAATCATGGCATTGACAGTTTCTACATGCAGGAAGATGACCTGAGCATCCGGGAAACCGATTTCAAGGCGCAAACATCCACCGTGCTGATGATTGATATATCGCATTCCATGATCCTTTACGGGGAGGACCGGATCACCCCGGCGAAAAAAGTGGCGATGGCACTGAGTGAACTGATCACCACAAAATACCCGAAGGACACACTCGATATCGTTGTTTTTGGCAATGATGCCTGGCCCATCGAGGTAAAGGACCTGCCTTACCTGCAGGTGGGGCCTTATCATACCAATACGGTGGCCGGACTGGAACTGGCGATGGATATATTGAGAAGGAGAAAGAATCCCAATAAACAGGTATTCATGATCACCGACGGTAAACCAACTTGTTTGAAGATCGGCAAAAGGTATTACAAAAATAGTTTTGGACTTGACCGGAAAGTAGTGAATCGCTGTTTAAGTCTTGCCGCACAATGCAAGAAGCTGAAGATCCCGATCACGACCTTCATGATCGCCACCGATCCCTACCTGCAACGTTTTGTGCAGGAATTCACGGAGATGAATCATGGCAAAGCCTTTTTTGCTTCGCTGGATAAATTAGGAATGTTCATATTCCGGGATTTTGAAAGCGGGAAAAGAAAGACGGTTTATTAGATAGCGGACACGGCTGTTGAGTTTGCTGAACTTAGGGGCACTGCAGCGGGATAAATAAAAAGAAAAAAATGGAAATTAAAAAGATAACGACACTAGGTGAGCTGAAAAAAAGCGGTTACCAGTCTAAAAGCATCCACGACGAGATCCGGCAGAACCTCATCCTGAAGCTAAGAAAAAAAGAGCCTACTTTTCCAGGTATCATTGGTTATGAGGATACGGTGATCCCCGATGTGGAACGCGCCTTATTGAGCCGGCACAATATCATTTTCCTGGGATTAAGAGGACAGGCAAAGACCCGGATGGCCCGGCAGATGACCGAATTGCTTGATGAATATATCCCCACCATCTCCGGGAGTGATATCAACGATGATCCGTTGAAACCGGTTTCAAAATTTTCACAGGACCAGGTTTCCACACATGGCGATGAGACATCGATCCACTGGATCCACCGGAGTGAAAGATATGGAGAGAAACTGGCCACTCCCGATGTGAGCGTAGCGGACCTGATCGGTGATATTGATCCCATCAAAGCCGCCAATCTCAAACTCAGCTTTGCCGATGAACGCGTGATTCATTACGGGATCATTCCCCGTTGCAACCGTGGTATTTTCGTGATCAATGAACTGCCCGACCTGCAGGCAAGGATCCAGGTTGCACTATTCAATATACTCGAAGAAGGGGATGTGCAGATCAGGGGCTTCAAACTCAGGCTGCCATTGGATATTTTATTTGTATTTACGGCTAACCCTGAGGACTACACGAACCGCGGTTCCATTGTGACCCCTTTAAAAGACAGGATTGAAAGCCAGATCCTGACCCATTACCCCAAATCGCTGGAAAATGCTTTGGAAATAACCGAACAGGAAGCGGAAATAAGCGAAGATCAGAAAACGAAAATCCGGGTGAGCGATCTCGTGAAGCGTCTGATCGAACAAGTGGCTTTTGAAGCCCGCAACAGCGAACTGGTGGATAAAAAAAGCGGGGTCAGCGCCCGGCTCACCATTTCTGCATATGAAAATGCTATCAGCGCGGCAGAAAGAAGGGCTATCCTCAACAGTGAAAAACAAACCCAGGTCTGGGTCAGCGACCTGGCAGGTATCATTCCCTCTATCACCGGAAAGGTAGAACTGGTGTATGAAGGTGAACAGGAAGGTCCCTACCAGGTGGCGATGAATCTGGTGGACAAAGCGATCCGGTCGCAGTTCATCCAGTATTTTCCCAACCCGGATGTATTGAAAAAAAGAAGAAATCCCGAGAACTACCGGGGTGCCAAGCCGGAACCCCCGGAAAAACCCGAGGATAACCCTTATCGCCCGATCACAAGCTGGTTCGACAAAGGAAATAACCTGAATATTTCTTTTACGACCTCCGATAAAGACAAGATATCATTACTTAATAAAGTGGATGGCCTGCAGGCACTGGTAAAGAAATACTTTGTACATGCCAATGAAGAGCAAAAGGGATTATTGATGGAATTCGTATTGCATGGTCTTGCCTCTTATTCACTGATCAGTAAAAAAATATTCGAAGGCAAAGTGGAATTCAAGGATCTCATTGGCAGTATGATGAACCTGGGCGGCAAAGACTACGAAGAAGAATTTGACGAAGAAGCCTGACAAAGGAACAAAATACAAGGAAAGCCCGGGAACAGGGATAGGATCACTCAAAACTTTACTCCTGCTGATAATCCCCCGAATGGAAAAAAGAAATTTCCGCCGGCTATAATTGGCCCGACATAAATCCGACCCACAAACCCCTTCCCTATTTTGCCATAACGGTAACCGGCAGTCGGAAAAAAGAAGATTGTACCATTCGTGGATTTGGAGTCTAAAAAATCCAGGGTGGCTGTCAGTGGGGTTACCCCGAACCCGATCTCCAGATGGTGCGGGCCTTTTCCCGTCAGGTAATTCAGGCCCAGCGGGAAAGTAAAGACAGTGATACCGCTGGAGGCGGCAAAACCAACCCCGGCGCGGAAACCAAAGCCATTCTCGGTTTTTTTAAATCGCATATCGTAGTTAGCGGAAAATACCAGGCCATTTCCACCCAATTCGCCATAAACAGCTTTATTGCCCTGTGCACGGGCCGTGATCAGAGCAAATAGAACAATTGCCCCGGTAAATATGCTTTTGGTCATTGCTGGAGTTTAATTTACTATCAATATTAAATGAATCGGGTCAATCTGTCAAATCACATTGACCTCCCTTTCCAATGGTACGGCAAATTTTTTGCTTACACTTTCCCGTATCTCTTCGCTGAGATCATAAATTTCCCGGCCGGATGCTTTCCCATAGTTTACCAGCACCAGCGCCTGACGTTCATGACAACCCGCATCGCCGCGACGGAACCCTTTCCACCCGCACTGTTCAATCAGCCACGCGGCTGCCAGTTTAACGGTCCCGTCCGGATTTCCATAGCCGACAATGGCCGGAAATTCTTTCTTCAGTTTTTGGAATTGGGGATTGGGAATTGCCGGATTCTTGAAAAAACTTCCTGCATTACCGATTACTCCCGGATCGGGAAGCCTGGAAGAACGGATGCGTATAACCGCATCGGAAACAGCTTTTACACTCAGTTCTTGTATTCCCATTTTCTGCAATTCCTGTTCAACGGCACCATAACTGGTATTAAATACGGGGTGCTTCCGCAACCGGTAAGTGACATCCGTAATCACAAACTGATCTTTATATTTTCTTTTGAAGACACTATCCCGGTAACCGAATTCACAATCTTTCAGGCTGAAGCTTTGAGTGGTTTTCGTTCTCCAATGAAAAGCTTTCAGGTCATGAAATACTTCATTTAACTCCACCCCGTACGCTCCTATGTTTTGTATTGGGGAGGCACCCACATTACCGGGTATCAGCGAAAGGTTCTCAACCCCTGCCCAGTTATTTGCAATACAATACAGTACAAACCGGTGCCAGTTCTCTCCTGCTCCCACATTGATGTAAACAAATTCATCATCCTCTCCGGTTTTCCGGATCCCCGTGATCTCATTTTTCAATACCAATCCCTCATAATTCCCGGTAAATAATATATTACTGCCTCCTCCCAGGATGAAGGTCGGGAGCCGGGGGTCGGGTGTCGCAGGAGCTGACAGTTCATCAATGTTCTTAAATGTTGCAAAATATTTTGCCCTTGCATCAACATGAAATGTATTATAGGGTTTGAGTGAAATATTTTCCTGAATTTGCATACTGCAAACATCCCGAATTTTTATGACAGCTTCACTTATTGGCGCCACCGGTCTGATCGGTCAGTATTTATTGGAAGAATTGTTGCGGAGTAATGCATATGACAAGATCAGGGTGCTGGTGCGGCGACCGGTGGAACTCACCGATCCGAGGTTGGAAATCCTACGGGTTGATTTTACCGACGAGGAAGGTCTTCGATCCGCACTGGAAGGGAGTGATACGATCTTTTGCAGCGTGGGCACCACTCAAAAAAAAGTGAAAGGGGATAAAGCGGCCTACCGGAAAGTAGATTTTGACATCCCGCTCACAGCGGCCCGGCTCGGTAAAATGGCGGGTTGTTCCACCTTCGTGATCGTAACAGCCGTTAGTGCCAATGCAAAAAGCAATAATTTTTATCTCAGGCTGAAAGGAGAAGTGGAAGAAGCTCTCCGAACGGTGGGTCTTGATTCGGTACATATCATGCGACCCTCAATTTTATTGGGAGAAAGAAAAGAATCCCGGTTCGGAGAAAGAATCTGGATAAGTGTTATGACCACTCTTTCCTTTATGATTCCATCGAAGTACAAACCAATTCATGGGAGGGCCGTAGCAAAAGCAATGCTGCAAGCATCCAAAGAAAAGAAAAAAGGAGTTTTTATTTATGAATACAGAGAAATGAAACAGCTCGGAAAATAAAAATATGATAATGAGTGTTCATAGCTTGTGCTTCGTTCTAAAACCCCCAACGTTAAAGGCTTTCCTGTGTATCAAACCGCGATTCAACGTGACAGCTGTAGTACAGGAATGGTCAATAGTGACTTTTCGATGATCAATTTCAATTTAATTAGCTCCTGACTCCAAACCTGCCCTAAATTGCATCCACATCTGCAACAATCGTTACACTCCGGAAACTTTTCTCCTGGTGCAGGATGGCGATTTTCTCAAGCAATACTTTTTTGCATTGCACAATAAGTTTTACATCGCGTGGCAGTTTCAGGAGCATCTCCATTAAGTACTGGTTCCGGATCCGGCCGATCACCGGCTCAGCGGGACCGACAAGGTATTGACCATATTTGTTCTTCAGCGAAACAGCAAATTGATGGGCCGCTCTTTCAACAATGTCTTTCAGCTTGTGTTTGAAAGTGACATGAATGATCCGGGAAAAAGGAGGATAAAAAAACTGTTCCCTGCTTTCCAGTTCCTGCCTGAAAAAATTTTTATAATCATGTTGTTGCACTAATTGCAGAACCGGATGACCGGGTTGGGATGTTTGCACCAGCACTTTACCGGTCTCCTCTTTCCGTCCTGCCCTGCCGCTCACCTGTTCCATCAACTGAAAAGCTCTTTCATTGACCCTGAAATCCGCAAAATGCAATAATCCATCTGCATCCAATATCCCCACCAGGTCAACATTATCAAAATCCAAACCTTTTACCACCATTTGGGTCCCCACCAGGATATCGATCCGCCGTTGTTCAAATTGCTGGATCAATATATCATGGGCATTTTTACCTCTCACCGTATCGATATCCATCCTCGCCACTCTGGTACCGGGAAAAGTTTCCTGCAACTGTTCTTCGATCTTTTCTGTTCCGAAATTTCTCTGAACAAACTTATCGCTTCCGCAGGCAGCACAACTATGTACCGGGGGATAAGTGGTACCGCAATAATGGCAAACCAGTTTGTTCGTGAGCTTATGAAAAGTCAGTGAAACATCGCAGTATTTGCATTGAGGTATCCAGCCGCAAACTGTGCACACCTGGTAGGGAGCATAGCCCCGGCGGTTCTGGAAGAGGATCACCTGCCTTTCCCTGGCAATCACATCATTTACCGATTCGATCAACGGTTGGGATAAAATGATCTTTGTCCGGTCTTTTTGTACAATTTTTCTCGTATCAATTAATTCGATGGGCGGTAATTTCAGATCCGCATAACGCTGCAACAGCTCCACCAGCCCGTATTTGCCCGTACTGGCATTGTAATAACTCTCCAGTGAGGGTGTGCCGCTGCCCAATACCACTTTTGCAGAAAACAAGGATGCAAAATAAATGGCGGCATCTCTTGCGTTATACCGGGGTGCCGGATCCTGTTGTTTGAAAGAAGTGTCATGTTCTTCATCGCAGATGATCAGACCCAGCTCCTGGAATGGCAGGAATACAGCTGAGCGGGCTCCGAGTATGATCCTTAATTCCCCACTCTTCACTTTATTCCAGATCTCCACCCGTTCATTTTGGGAGAATTTGGAATGATAGACCCCGATATTCCCTCCGAAATGTTTCTGGAGACGGCGGATGACCTGGGAGGTCAATGCGATCTCGGGCAACATATACAATACCTGTTTGCCCTGCCGGATACATTCCTCGATCAGTTTGATATAAATATGTGTCTTGCCACTGGAGGTAACACCATGCAGGAGGCAAACCGCCTTTGTACTCAACTGATCTTTCACTCCCTCCCATGCTTTTTGCTGCAGCCCGCTTAGTTCAAAATCAATCTGTACATTTTTGGGGAGGTATTTAATCCTGTCCACCACGCGTTTCTCTGTCCGCAGGATCTTTTTCTCCACCAATCCTTTCAATTGCGCGTCGGATGCACGTGATTTTTTGAGCAAGGCGGGTTTGGTCACTTCACCCTCGGTCTTCAGCAGGTGCAGGTAGCTCAACAGCAATTCCATTTGTTTGGGGGCCCTGGTCCAACTGTTGAGTAGTTCGGATAGTTTGTCCTCATTCTCATACTCTGGGTTCAGGAGCACATACGTCTCTTTCCTCGGTGAATAGGTGGGCTTCAACGATTCCCAAACAAAACAAACCTTCTTATTGATGAGCCTGTTAATGACGGGATAGGTATGGGAGGAATCCAGCAGTTGCTGCACTTCGGCAAGTTTCAGTTCTTTTTTTAACAACAGGGCCTCCGCCACAATATATTCATCATGATCCAGGACCGAGAAGTCATCGCCGTACTCCTCATTATATACAAGAACCGTTTCGCTGGATAATTTAAAATGCGCCGGCAATGCTGCCGCCATCACTTCCCCCTCACTGCACATATAATAAGCAGCCATCCACTCCCAAAGTTTCAATTGCTCTTCATAAACAACGGGTTCCCAGTCCAGTACATTCAGGATATCTTTTGTTTCAATGAATTCCGGTTTATTGGCCTGTATCTTTTTCACGAGACCTGCATATTTCCTGCTCTTGCCAAGGTTCACTTCCACCCGGCAGCCGATCTTCACCGATTCTTCCAAATGAGGCGGAATGGACCAGGTATAATTTTTAGGTAATGCGGAGGGTATGATGATTTCAGCGTACACGTAAATAATCAATAATGAATGGTCAATGATATCCGGGTAGAGTGGGATCTTCCATCAACCCGTTTATCTTTATTCCTCAATTTAAAAAGAAAGAAGCAATTATTTTCTTCTCCATCCTGCGCCATACTCGACCAGTTTCTGTTCCATCAGGATGTACACTTCATTCTTTAATTTTTCCGTATCAGAAGAAGTATACCCATTAACCGGTATTTCTCCCAGGTAGAGGATCCGGTTTCGACCGGGTGTCATGCGAAACAAACTTTCATAGGGCATTCTCCTGTACCCATCCAGGAACAATACGGGTTTGATGGGGGTCTGGGTTTCAATGGCGATCCGGAATGCACCATCATAAAATTCTTTCAGTGGCGTGGTTCCCATGTTAAAAGTTCCTTCCGGGAACACCAGTATGGAGATGCCTTTGTTCAGAATGGATTTCAAAATCCTTACACTGCCGGCCCGGTTGGCCGCGCTGCTGCGATCAACGGCCACGATGGCTTTTTTATAAATAAACCCAAATATGGGTACCCTCCCCATTTCCACTTTTCCCAGCGGCCGAATAGGCTGACGATAAGCTTTGGCGAGGATCGCTGCGTCGAGGTAGGAAATATGATTACTGACAAAAATGTAGGATCTTTTTTTATCGTGCGGCGATTCATAGATCTTTTTATTCCAGACAAAAATGAGGAAGAACCAGAGGTCCGCCCATCGCCCGCAAAACCATAGGATCATATTCCCGCCTTTGATCCTACCAAAAAAGCCCGCAAATACTGCAAAAGGAAAGACCAGCAGCATAATGGCCGTGAAAGTGACAAAGGCATAGATGCAATAGATCCATTGCAGGGGTTTCAGCAATACCTTCATCAATTACGGTTTTTGTATTTAAGATCATCCCCGGGGCAATCACATTTCCATTCAGTCTCCAGGTCGATCACGGTCACCACCTCTGTTTTTTCATTACATTGGGCAAATATGATCCGCACGCGTTGACCATCCTGCGTAATCCCTTCGAGGGCATAACGGGGACACCTGTCATTTTGCAGATCGCTTTTGTAATAGTTGATCTTCCCGTTGCGCATAACGTCTTCCACTTCTGCCTGGCTGATATGGCGGCATTCCATGCGGCACCTGGCATGATGGCTGTATTCGAGAAAGGAGGTACGGCGGTCAAAGCCCCGGTTGCGGTCAATTTTACCCCTTGATGAGTTCTCCTGTTTATCGCTGGTCTTTGTGACAGATCCCGGTCCGGTATTATTCTTACAGGCTTGAAGAGAAATAACGGCCGCTCCCAGTGCTATTAAAAGGGGAAAAGAAAGCCATTTCCTATTCACAGTCAAACATTTGACTAAAAGTAATGGGAAAATGCGAAACTATGATGCTATGATAAATGAATGTCCGATGAAAAATAATTGGAAAGCCAGTAAGCAATCATATCTCCGTCCCACATCTCCTTATTTCCAGATTCTCACATTTGCACCGTAAATTTGCAACCTCATGCCGGAGCCGAAGACGATCGCCTTTAACACGCTTGGTGGCAAGTTCAATTTCTCGGATACTTCTTCCCTGTACCGCATCCTGGAAACTGAAGGCTTCGAACACAAACGGCTTGACGACAAAGCCGATGACTATGTGATCATAA
>CAYSIU010000037.1:0-11671 GCA_964431095.1 uncultured Chitinophaga sp.
CTGCGGCAGCAATTGAAAAAAGCGGTGGGTCAACCCAATTATTCACTGGCCGATTTTATTAAGCCCCTCCAGACCCCCAACACCAGCTGGATCACAGAAAATGATGAAAAAATTTCCTCCGGCGGGCAGGAGGACAGAACCGATTACATGGGCGCTTTTGCAGTAACCATTCATGGCGCCAAAAAAATGATAGAAAAATTTGCCTCGGGGCACGACGACTATAATAAAATACTGGTGCAGATATTGGCCGACCGTTTTGTGGAAGCTTTTGCCGAATGCCTGCATGAAAAAGTGAGAAAAGAATATTGGGGGTATGCCAAAGATGAGAATTTAAGCAATGCACAACTGATAAAAGAAGAATACAAAGGTATCCGTCCGGCCCCCGGGTACCCGGCTTGTCCTGACCATACAGAGAAATTGAAACTGTTTGATCTCCTCAATGTAACCGAAAACATCGGGATTGAATTAACGGAAAGCCTGGCGATGAACCCGCCCGCTTCCGTCTGCGGCTGGTACATCGCTCATCCTCAAAGCCATTATTTCGGCCTGGGAAAGATCGGCCGGGACCAGCTGGAAGATTATGCAAAACGAAAAGGAATGAGCGTTGCGGAAATGGAAAAATGGTTAAGACCCGTGCTGGAATAAACGGAACGTCGCAACCCGAACCTATCATCACTCATAACATACCAGCTGTCTGCAATTCTTCTTTTAATTGTCCTGGTGACTGAAACCAGATGCTTTTAATTTTTAATTCTTCCGCAGCTTTTACGTTTCTCAGGCTATCATCAATGAATAAAGCTTCCGAAGGATCAATGTGGTACCTGTCGAGCAGGCGCTGGTAAAACTCGGGGAAGGGTTTCCTCATTTTCTCTTCGCCACTTACTACGCGGCCATCAAACCAATGCAGGAAATCAAAACGCTCCATTGCAATGGGAAATAGTTCTGCACTCCAGTTGGTCAGGGCATAGTTTTTTATCCCGCTATTGCTTTTGAGCTGCCTGAAAATCTCCACTGATTCATCGATCGGCCCTTTGAGCATTTCCTGCCAGCGCCCATAATACAACCGGATCTCCGCCTCCCATTCGGGAAACTCCAGGACCTTTTCCTCAACAGCCTGTACAATGGGGTAACCGGCATCCTGCTGTTCATTCCAGTCCAATGTACAGACATGCTGCAGGAACCATTCCATCTCTTCCGCCGAGCTGAAGACATTCCGATAAAGATGCCGGGGATTCCAGTCGATGAGTACCCCGCCAAGATCGAAAATGATTGCACGGATCTTTGCCATCACCGGTATTTCAATTTAAACCCGATCATGGTCAGCGACATGGATAAAACGATCGAATTGGTGAGGATGATGACCCAGTTACCAAGCAATACACCGTAAAGTATCCACATCACTTCGTTGATAGCAGCGATCAGGAACATCAGTAATGAAATATCCCCGGCTGATTTTAATTTCCAGGTCCTGATGACCTGTGGCAAAAACGTGAGGGAGGTCACTGCCCCGGCAGAATACCCAAGAATATCAGCGGTTGCCATTATTGGTTTTTTTCTTTTTATCCTTTTTTAATTCCTGATTGATCTCATTTTTCAATTCCACCTGTTGTGCTGCTGTCAGGGGCACAAAGCTAATGGCACATCCTCCGCCGGGAGCCAGTCCGATATCCAGCACTGATTTCGTGGACACCAGCTTCTTTTCAATTTGATAGGATTCGGGGTTGGTTTTCCAGTCCGCATCCGGTCCATCCCGGTAAACCGTTGCGGCATACCACTTATCCTTGTCGAGAAAATCAGGTACGACCTTAAAGGCTCTTGCATTTTCATCTGTAATGGCACCCAGGAACCAACTATCTTTTCCTTTTGCTTTTCTGGCCTCTACCACATAGTCACCCGGTTCAGCCATCAATATTTTCGTATCATCCCACACCACTGCCACGTCTTTGATGAATTGAAAAGCATCCATATGAGCTTCGTAATTCTCCGGCAGGTCGGCCGCCATCTGCAAGGGGCTGTACATGGTTACGTACAGCGCCAGCTGTTTGCACAAAGTAGTATGAACCTGTTCTTTTTTATTGGGATCAAATTGGTTCAGCTTGATCCTGAAGATCCCCGGTGTATAATCCATTGGTCCGCCCATTAGCCGGGTAAATGGCAGGATCGTTTCATGTTCCGGGAGGTTTCCTTCGCTCCATGCATTGAACTCGTTACCTCTTGCCGATTCGCAGGCCAGGAAATTGGGATAGGTCCTGTGCAGACCCGTGGGATGAACCGGTTCATGTGCATCAAGCATGATTTGATACGATGCCGTCTTTTGCATAACCCGTTCATAATGCCTTACCATCCATTGCCCGTCGTGATGTTCCCCCCTGGGGATGATGTGTCCGACATACCCCGTCTTTACTGCATCATAGCCGAACCGTTTCATGAACCGATAGGCC
The DNA here is from genome assembly GCA_964431095.1 of uncultured Chitinophaga sp. GTDB lineage: Bacteria > Bacteroidota > Bacteroidia > Chitinophagales > Chitinophagaceae > JJ008. The sequence continues at coordinate 2,442 of CAYSIU010000037.1, forward strand.
GAATCCATCCATCGCTCATAATTGGTAACGGAAGCAGACGTTTCATGATGCATGATCAGTTTCACTTTTTTTGACGCGGCATATTGTTGCAGTTCCTGCACATTGAAATCAGGATAGGGTGTCACAAAATCAAATACATCCTCTTTCCATTGACCAAACCAATCTTCCCAGCCGGTGTTCCAGCCTTCCACCAACACCGCATCGATGCCATTCTTCGCCGCAAAATCAATATACTTTTTTACATTGGCGGTATTGGCGCCATGGGTAACTTTTGTGGCTTGCAGGGATCCTACCTGGCCGCCACTGTAATCCCAGCTTGACCGGCCAATGTGCATCTCCCACCATACCCCCACAAATTTTTGCGGTTTGATCCAGGAGGGATCGGCAATCTTAGACGGCTCATTCAGGTTCAGGATCATCTTTGAGGCCAGTATATCCGCTGCTTTATCGCTCACGATAATGGTACGCCAGGGCGTAACCGCCGGTGCCTGTAAGTAAGCTTTATTTCCCACAGCATCGGGAACAAGATGCGCATTTAAGGTAAAAGATGATTTATCGATCACCAGGTCCATAGCCGGGTAATTCAGCAGGGCCGCTTCGTATATATTAATGTACAACCCGTCAGCCGATTTCATCATCAGAGGTGTCTGAACGGCATTCTTATCAAAGAATGTTTTGGCAAAAATTTCCTGGCTCATCCTGCTGCTGCTGGCATCCACCTCGCTGAGCTTTGTCGTATTGTAGCGGTATTCGTTGGTATCATAGTCGCCGGGTATCCAGAAAACAGTATGATCGCCGGTAAGGGCAAATTGTGTCAGTTCATCTGCAATGATAAAGTGGTTCAGCTTGGATTGTTTCGGGAAAACATACCGGAATCCCACTCCGTCATTGAATACCCGGAAAATGATCTGCAACCAGATACCCGACCCGGAACGATCCGAAAGTTTTAGTGTGAGCTGTTTGTAATGATTACGGATCATGCTCACTTCACCCCAGACGGGTTTCCATGTTTCATCGGTGATCGAAGAATCTATACTGAGCAGGTCAAATTTTTCCAGCGCAACTTCCGGGGTTTTAAATTTCAAACCGAGGCCCGAGGGTTCAATGACCTTTCTGCCTTTATAAAAGACACGGTATACGAGCTGGCCGTCGGAACGATGCAATAATTCCAGTTGAATAGTGGCATCGGGAGAGCTGATCCGGATGGACTGGTCGGCTTTCGCAACAAGGGCAAACCCGGTGAAAAGAACGGCTATAAATAGTTTTAGGAACCGCATGGCAGGCAATTTATCATGAAGATAAGAACTTTGTGTATAAAGTACACATTTAAATTCATCGCTTTTCAAACAGCCACCAGAAGCGTTTATCGGCTTTGATTTTATAGTTCCCGCTGATGTAACTGCGGATATGCTGCATGGCTTCATCGATACTGTCGGTCGTAAGAACCAGATCCATGTCCTCTTTTGAAATCGTTCCCTGTTGCGCCATCCATTCGATGTTTTCCATGAGGGGCTTGTAATATTCTTTCCCAAAAAGAACGAAGGGGAATTGGGTAATGCTCCGGGTCTGCACCAATGTAAGCGTTTCAAAAAACTCATCCATGGTTCCGAAGCCACCCGGCATGATGATGAAAGCATAAGAATATTTCACCAGCAATACTTTCCGTACAAAAAAATGTTCAAACGTTACGGATTTATGCATATAGGGGTTGGTCTTCTGTTCAAATGGCAACCGTATATTACAGCCCACTGATTTTCCCCCGTTCTCAAATGCCCCGCGGTTAGCCGCTTCCATGATACCCGGGCCTCCTCCTGTCATGGTAGTGAAACCCAGCTCCGCAATGCGTTTTCCAAATTCTCTTGCTTCGGTATAATAGTGATTCCCTTCCCTGAAACGGGCTGACCCGAAGACGGTAATGCAAGGTCCAACAAAGTGAAGTGTCCTGAATCCCTTGATGAATTGCCAGAATACCCGCCAGGCAAAGCCCAGTTCATAGCCCCTGCTCTTGGGCCCTTCCAGGTATACATGTTCTTTTGCAGGTATAATAGTACCCGGCTGTGGTGTAAGAGATGCTTCCATGGTAAAATGTATATTGCCGTTCAATTTAAACAATAATGCGATGCGCATTATCAGCTATAATGTGAATGGGATCAGGGCGGCGATCAAAAAAGGATTCCTGGATTGGCTAAAGACCGATCCGGGGGAAGTGATCTGCCTGCAGGAAACAAAAGCCGTGAAAGCCGACGTGGATCACCGACCTTTCCATGACCTGGGCTATCACGACTACTGGTTCAGTGCACAAAAAAAGGGTTACAGCGGAGTGGCGGTGTTTTCTAAAATCAAACCTGATAAAATTGAATATGGCAACGGGCATGGCGCCAGTGATGACGAGGGCCGGGTGTTACAGTTGGATTTTGGCGATACCCGGCTCATCAATGCGTATTTTCCTTCCGGCACCAGCGGGGAAGAGCGACAAAATTTCAAATATGGATGGCTCGATGAGTTCTTTCTTTACCTGAAAAAGCTCCGGAAAAAACATCCAAAGATCATTCTCTGCGGGGATTATAATATTGCGCACCAAGAGATCGATATCCATGACCCCAAAGGCAATAAAAATTCTTCGGGGTTTTTACCCAAAGAGCGGGAATGGATGACAAAATTTTTCGACAGCGGCTGGATTGATAGTTTCAGGCAGTTTCATCCCGAACCTCATCGTTACAGTTGGTGGAGCCAGCGGTTTCCATCTGTAAGGCTGCAGAATAAAGGCTGGAGGATCGACTATATCAATGTGACAGCACCCTTAAAAGGAAAGCTGAAAGATGCAGAAATATTCCCGGACGTGAAACATTCTGATCATTGTCCTGTTTTTCTTGATATCAAATTATAAATGATCTATGATCATTTACAATGTAACGATCCAGGTGGAACATTCGGTCGCCGGCGAATGGCTTAGCTGGTTAAAAAATGAACATATTCCTGATATGATCGGTACAGGTTGCTTTACCCATGCCGGTATACTCCGCCTGCTGGAAACGGATCCATCAGAAGGCATCACCTATATTATACAATACCACGCAGAAAACAGGGTGATGTTGGACAGGTATCTTGAAGAATTTTCAGGAGAAATGAGAAAAAGGGGAATGGACAAATGGGGGAATAAATTCGTGGTTTTCCGCACGATTTTGGAGGTTGTGCATTGAGTGTGCAAAAGAATATTTATTAATGTTACAAGTCCGTAAACAGTTGTATATTCCCTCAAACCCTTGCCGGGCCTGATTTTCAGGCTTACCCTCTGAAATTAGCTACCATAAAGGGTTTCAGCGGGCATTGCCGGATGCCTGGTGTCAAATATTCCTGACCAGTTTGCCTATAATCCTTGCCCCACGCGGCTTCGGGCGAATTGCAAAAAATCATGAAAAACTATAAAATTATTTTGCCGGAATAAAAAAGCGTCTAAATTTGTCGCTGTTACTAAAACATTAAAAAAAACCAATCATGAACAAAGCAGAATTAATCGCCAAGGTTGCCGACGACTCCGGCATCACCAAGACACAAGCCAATGCTGCCCTTGATTCTTTTGTAGAAGCAGTTACAAAAACGCTGAAAGGCGGTGGTAAAGTTACCCTGGTTGGCTTTGGTACTTTTTCGGTTTCCAAAAGAGCTGCCCGTAATGGCCGCAATCCGCAGACCGGCGAAGTAATCAAAATCAAAGCAAGGAAAGTTGCCCGTTTCAAGGCCGGTAAAGAACTCTCTGGCAAACTGTAATCGCTACATTTACTGTATTAAAAAGCTCCAGTGCTTCTGACAGTACCGGGGCTTTTTTAATTGATCTTGCATAAATTTTTTAACCCGATCAAATCAATCATATGGGTAAGGGAGATAAAAAAACCGCCAAAGGCAAACGTTTTAAAGGCTCATTTGGTAAAAGCAGGCCCGCCAAAAAGAAAAAGGCGGGTAACAAAAAAAGTAAATAGCTTTTCCTTTTGAATCCCTGTCTGCTTTCAGGGGGCCAGTCTTTCTATTTTCCATTTTCCGTTTTCATCCAGACTGTATTGCAGCCGGTCGTGAAGCCGGTTCGGTCTTCCCTGCCAAAACTCGATGATGACGGGTTTCAGGATATACCCGCCCCAATGATCCGGCCGCTGCACCTTTTTTTTCCGCATTTGTTTCTTTAACGCTTTGTAACGGTCATCCAGCCATTGTCTGCTTTCTATGATCCGGCTCTGGGGTGAAATGACAGCCCCGAGCTGGCTGCCAACAGGCCGCGAATGAAAATAGACGTCACTATCAGCGGGGCTTATTTTTTGCGTGATCCCGGTGATACGAACCTGTCGCTCCAGTTCTTTCCAGAAAAAAACAAGACAGGCTTTGGGATTTTCGTCGAGTTGTTGCCCTTTAAAGCTTTCATAGTTGGTAAAAAAAACGAAGCCGTCCTCGCTGAAGTCTTTCAATAGAACGATCCGGGCGGCAGGTACCCCGTCCACAGAGGCGGTGGCCAGTGTCATAGCATTCACTTCTTCAATGGCCGCTTCGACGGCCTGTTTCCACCATTTCGCAAATTGTTTGACAGGGTTGGGCTCCGCCTTTTTCTCCGATAGTTTTTTCCCCGAATAATTTTTTCTTATGTCCGCAATTCGCCTTGCCATATATGGATCAATTGAAAGGCAAAGGTAATTGCTGACAATCTTTGAAAAGTAAAATAATTGGAAGGCAGGTATCTTTTAAAAAGATTTCAGGAAATCTTCATTTGTTTCCGGGCCAATTGATCTCTTTCTTCCGACACGATGTGGAGCATGCTCTCCAGTTCCCCGATTTTTTTGAGCTGCCCCTCAAGTTTTTTGTTGGTCTCGGTGACAACCTGCATGTCAGTATTCAGCTCTTCGAGGTAGAGGACCCTTTTTTGCAGTTGCTGCCGCTGGAAATTCGCCTCTCTCAGCCTTTCATCTGTTTCGGCCAGGGTTGACTCCAATTGCTGGTTTTCCGTGAGCGCTGCGATATATTTCAGACTCTGTTCATCAAAATCGTGGTTGAGTTTATAGTGGGTTTCTTTTAACTCTTCATATTCAAGGTTAGCTTTCCTGGAAACCGACACCTGGCTTTCCAGCCTTTGTATTTTATCCTGCAATATGTTGAACTCTTTATAAACACTGTCCAGGGTGGATGACATTTCTTTTGCCAACCCTTCTTTCTGCCGGACTACATCCAGTTCTTTTTCTTTTTGGGATAACCGGTACTGTAACTCGCTAACCTGTTCTGCGAGCACTTCATTATTCTGCTGCACCTCCAGTTTTTTTTCTTCCGTTTCTTTCACCAGATCGATCTGCCCCAGGAGCTGGGTAATCTTCTCATTATACTCCTGCAGGCTTTTTCGGGCCAGCCTGATCTGTTCGATATACCCACCCTTGCTTTCGCCGGTCGCTGTATTTCGCAACGAATCCATTTCCGTCTGCAGTTGCTTATTCTTCCTGCGGAGCTCTTCGGCCTCGATGGAATTGATATTATTGTTCTCCTCTGCCCTGGTAAGTGTTTCTTTCAGGTTGATCAGTTCTTTATCCCGCCATTCCGTTTCATTGAAATATCTCAGTTTCCACTCCTCCAGTTGTTTATTGATCTTCTGTGCCGCCACGGGAGAAGCAATTTTCAATGACCGGCGGCTGATAATAAAAAAATGGATAGTGATCCCAAGGGTAATGGCACCCATCATCAATACGATGATTTCTACTGGTGAAAGCGCAAGTTGGCCATTCATGTCAGTAACGTCAGGTTGTCAAACTATTAAAAACTGAGCAATTCGCTGTGAATAGTTTTTCACAGCGGTGGAAATAGTGGAACGCAAGATAGTAGTTGCTGCATATTGGAGAATAGGAAATCTACTTAGTAATTACCCCTTCACCAGGGTACCGACTTTTTCCCCGGTGACGACCCGCCGCAGGTTATTTTCTTTATTCATATCGAAGACGATAATCGGGAGATTATTTTCCATGCAAAGAGTGAAAGCGGTCATGTCCATCACTTTCAGGTTCTGGGAAAGGCATTCCTGGAACGTGATGACGCTATATTTGGTGGCTTTGGGATCCACTTCCGGGTCGGCCGTATAAATCCCGTCCACTCTTGTCCCTTTCAGGATCACATCCGCATTGATCTCAATGGCTCTTAATGAACCTGCTGTATCCGTAGTAAAATAAGGATTACCGGTTCCGGCTCCGAAGATCACCACCCTTCCTTTTTCCAGGTGACGGATGGCCCTGCGCCGGATATAGGGTTCTGCAATCTGTTCCATTTTAATAGCACTTTGTAAACGTGTATATACACCCACTTTTTCCAACCCTGCCTGGACCGCCATGCCATTGATCACCGTGGCCAGCATTCCCATATAATCCCCATGTGCCCTTTCGATACCGGTATCTGCTTCATTCATGCCCCTGTAAATATTACCGCCCCCGATCACAATTGCCACCTGTACTCCCAGTTCTGTCACCAATTTTATGTCCTGGGCATATTGGGCGATGACATCGTTGTCAAAACCAAAGTTCTTATCCCCCATTAAAGCTTCACCGGAAAGTTTGAGAAGAATGCGTTTGTACCTGGGCAGCATGCAGCAAAATTTTCGGGCGAAGATAGGGCTTTCTGCCGTCAGTCTGCAGTTAGCAGGTGGTCATCTGTCCTATTGGGTTCCAGCTGTACGCAGCCAACCGGTATTGTTCCTTATTTATTGATACACTTTCAAAGCTTTTACACTGTACAGCATTGGTATCTTCCCTTCCATTCCTTTTATATGCCAGCTTCTCTCCCCCGCCGGGACTGTGTTATTAAAACAATTATAGGGTGAATACATGTATTCATTGAACGATTCGATGTTCATTCCTGCCTTTATCAAACCATTCAATACCTCGCTGATACTGTGATTCCATCCGTACTCTTTACCCGCGATAGGGGCCAAACGATCCGTATAAGTACCGTGGCTTTCGGTCGCGATCACACCCCGGTTTTCGTAGCAGTATTTTATTTCTTTGAATTCATCATCAAACATCCAGACCACCGGATGAAATTCGGCCATATAAAACAGGCCGCCCGGTTTTAAATAGTAAGAAATGATCGCTGCCCATTTCTCCAAGTCAGGCAACCAGCCGATCACGCCGTAGGAAGTGAAAACAATGTCGAACTTCTCTTCCAAATGCTCCCTGAGGTCATATACATTACAGCAAATGAATTTCCCATCCAGGCCTAGTTCTTCATTGAGGTTCCTGGCCTCATCAATGGCTTTATCCGACAGGTCTACCCCGGTAACATGAGCCCCTCTTCTTGCCCAGTCCAGGCTATCCATCCCGAAATGGCACTGTAAATGCAGCATCTTTTTCCCTTTTACATCCCCGATTTCGCTCAATTCTATAGGCGTCAATACCGATTGGCCGGCTTTGAATCCCGCAAGGTTGTAAAAAGCAGCATCCTTGTGAACAACTGCCCGCTGATTCCAAAGGAGCCTGTTGGCTTCAAAATATGATCCGAGATCTTCCATCAGGTTAAAATACAAAAGCGTCCCGGGTCCGGGACGCTTTGTGAAAAAAAGATTTATCCGTTATCCCAGTGCCACCCGAATGAATGAAGTTACTTTTACGTTCCCCGATTCTTTCAAATATTCACTGACCGTTTTACTTCCGTCTTTTACAAAAGCCTGTGCTGTCAGGGTTTGCTCTTTATAAAAAGCCCCCATCTTACCTTCCGCAATCTTTGAAAGCATTTCATCGGGTTTACCTGCCATTTTCGGGTCCTGTTTCATTTGTTCCAGGATGATGTTCTTCTCCCGGGTAATCACTTCAGCCGGTACAGAAGCAGCGTCCACGGCAACGGGGTTCAGTGCAGCAATCTGCATGGCCACATCTTTACCTGTTTCCCCTGCTTCCTTATCCAAACCCACCAGTACGCCTATGCGGTAAGCTCCATGAATGTAGGAAGCTACATACGGCGCATCAATTCTTTCAAATTTGGTGACCCCAATCTTCTCACCGATCGAAGTGAGTTTATCATTCACCAGTTCTGCCACGGTTGCGTTGCCTGTTTTGACCTTCATTAACTCATCAAGACTCTTTACATTATTCGCAATGGCCGCCTCGGCAATACTTTGTCCAAATGCAACAAAGTCGGCGTTCTTAGAAACAAAATCGGTTGCGCAGCTCACACAAACCACTATGCCCGTTTTATGATCCGGGGTTGTTTTTGCAATCACAACGCCTTCCCTGGCTTCCCTGTCGCTTCGTTTCGCCGCAACTTTCTGCCCCTGTTTGCGCAGCCAGTCGATGGCGGCCTCAAAATCCCCATTGGTCTCTGTCAATGCTTTGCGGCAATCCATCATACCGGCGCCCGTCATCTGGCGCAGCTTATTAATATCCTGTGCACTTATTGTCACTGTACTCATTATTGTCATTTGATATAGCTCCGGAAATCTTCCGGCCCTAATTAAAAAATAATACCTGTTTTTGCTTCAATGCAGACTCACACAATTTGTATCAAGACCAGCTTCGCTGCGTCTAGACTGTCCGTCATTATTTTCTTCCTCCACCGGGGCCCCTGCCCCCGGCACCCGATATCCGGCGTCTTGTTCCTCCCGCTCCTCTGCTCCTGCCGCTCCGACCGCCTTCGGCCTCTGCTTCGGCCTGCAATCTGGCCGCTTTCTTTTCTTTTTCGTCATCCGTCACTTCTTCGGTTTCTTCATCTTTGGCTGCCTGTCTTTCCACCAGTCCTTCAGCAACCGCTGCCGTGATATAATTGACGAGTATCGCAATGGACTTGGTCGCATCATCATTGGCAGGAATAGCGAAATCCACTTTGTTAGGATCGCAATTGGTATCTACGATACCAAAGGTGGTGATGCCCAGGCGTCTTGCCTCCGCGAGTGCAATATGTTCATGCCCGATATCTACAATGAACAAAGCGGCCGGCACACGACCCAATTGGGCGATGCCCCCCAGTACTTTTTCCATTTTATCTTTATCCCGGCTCAGGGTCAGGCGTTCCTTTTTTGTTATATTATCGAAAGAACCATCTCCCAGCATCTTTTCAATGCTCTGCATCTTTTTTACACTTTTGCGAACGGTATTGAAATTGGTTAACATACCCCCCAGCCAACGCTCGGTCACAAAAGGCATATTGACCCTTTTTGCACTCTCGTTCACGATATCTTTTGCCTGTTTCTTGGTCCCGACAAAAAGGATCTTCTTCCCGCTCCGTGCGAT
>CAYSIU010000038.1:0-11613 GCA_964431095.1 uncultured Chitinophaga sp.
GATGTCATTCACTATCGCGGCACCAGCTTCCACCGCCTCTTTTGCCACTACCGCACTGAACGTGTCGATCGATAGGATCGCATCGGGAAAGTTTTTACAGATAGCTTCCACGGGACCCATTACCCTTTGCAGTTCTTCTTCGACTGTTATTCTTTCACTTCCGGGCCGGGTACTTTGTCCGCCAATATCAAGGATAGCGGCCCCTTCCTTCAGCATCTGCTCTGCTTTCTTCACAATGGCGTCAATCCCCTGGTAACGGCTGCCGCCGTAAAACGAATCGGGCGTGGCATTGAGGATGCCCATCACCAGAGGTTTATCCACGACCAGCAATCTCCCTTTGCAGTTCAACGTGAACATTAAGCTTTGTTCGTTATTTTTGAAGCTAAGATAAGAAAGGTCGTACTGGTCATATCAGTTATATAGCAGAGGAGGCCTATAGCTCAGGAACTCCTGAATGACCGGTACATGACCTTAGGACCCGTATGACTTATGTAACCCATATGACTAATACCGAACAGCAATACGATAAGGTTTTACATTCCTGTAAAGAGATATTCTTAAAAAAGACCAAAGACTATGGAACCGCATGGCGGGTGTTGCGGACCATCTCTATTGTTGACCAGATCTTCATCAAAGCCCAACGCATCCGCACCATCCAGCAGAAAGGACAACAAAAAATTGCCGATGACATTGTTGCCGACCTGATGGGGATCATCAATTATGCAGTGATCGGACTCATCCAGCTTGAACTGCCCGAAGAGGCGCCAGAAGAAATGGCGATCGGGGAAGTATCACTGTTATTTGACAAACATGTGCTCACGGCAAAAAGCCTCATGCAGGATAAGAATCACGATTATGGAGAAGCCTGGCGCGAAATGAGCCAGGAGGGCTTTGTGGATCTTATTTTAATGAAACTCCAGCGTATCCGGCAGATATTAAATAACGATGGAAAAACAGTCGTGAGTGAAGGCATTGATGCCAACTACCTGGATATCATCAATTACGCCGCATTTGCTCTAATACTTATGTAATATGAAGCCGGCAGTCAATATAGCAAGGGTGATTGTTGGTTTGCTGTTCATTTTTTCGGGCCTGGTAAAAGCTAACGATCCGCTTGGTCTCAGTTACAAAATGCAGGAGTTTTTTGATCTCTGGGGATGGGGTCGCTTTAATTCATGGACCCTCCTGATGTCCGTTCTGATGAATGCATTTGAGATCATCGCAGGTTTTGCCCTGTTGCTGGGATGGCGTATAAAATTATTCAGCCGGTTGTTGCTGTTATTGATCATCTTTTTCACTTTTCTTACCGGTTATGCCTATCTCTCCGGCAAATTCACCAATTGCGGTTGTTTCGGCGATTGCCTTCCCATCCCTCCTAAAGTCTCGTTCCTGAAAGACCTGGCATTGCTGGCACTGATCGGCTTTTTGTTTTGGCAGAGAAAAAAGATCAAACCCCTTTTCGGCCAGGGAGTGACCACGGTGAGTATGTTTGGTATTACGGTATTGACTTTTGGCATTCAATGGCGGGCGCTTTCCAATTTACCTTTTGTGGATTGCCTGCCATTCAAAAAAGGAAATAATATCTCCGAAAAAATGAAGATCCCGCCTGGTTCGCGGCCCGATAGCGTTGCCATCCGGTTTGTATACCAGAAAGCCGGGAAACAATATGAATTTTCACCAGCCGACCTGCCGCCTGATCTTGGCAGTTACACTTTTGTAAGCCGGAAAGATAAACTGGTTCGCAAAGGAAATGCAGATCCGCCGATCAAAGGATTCACCTTATCGGGCGTGACCGATATTGATTCTACGCAGATAGTGCTTTCACAACCTTATGCGATCCTGCTTTTCTGCGAAGATTTCTCTGTACCGGTCACCCGTTGGGAAAAAGAGTTCTCTGAGATCTACACAGCGACCATCACAAAGAATATCCCGGCCTATATGATAACATCGCAACCGGCTGACGCCGCAAAGAATATTTCAGGCCGGTCCTTTGCGGCCATTCCTGTATTCAAGTGCGATTATACTGCGATCCGGGCAGCAGCCAGAACCAATCCCTGCCTGTATATCCTGAATAAAGGAACTGTAGTAGGCAAATGGAGCCGTCATGATTTCTCTTCGGCTAAGAAAACACTTGATCAGATTACTGTACAGCTGAAAAACGAATAACCAGCAACCATGCTGAAATACATTACCAAAAAATTACTCTATGGCCTGTTCGTATTGATAGGGGTGATTCTGCTGGTTTTCTTTCTTTTCCAGGGTTTTGGTGATCCGTCGAGGCTGGTAATGGGACAGTCGGGTGATTCGCTCACCCAGGCCAATATCCGTAAAGAACTGTACATGATCAATGATAAGGGGGAAAAGATCCCAAAATTCAAGCAGTTCCTGTACTATCTCAATGATGTTTCCCCTGTTTGTTTTCACAGCGAAGAGGATATACAAAAGAAAAACCTGAAAGGAATCTTCATTGGCGGGGAAAAGAAATTCGGGTTGAAAATTCCCTACCTGCGAAAGTCCTATCAAAGTAAAAGAGCGGTGTGGAGTATCCTGATCCAAGCCCTGCCGGGCACCCTGATGCTTGCCGTAGCTGCCATATTCATTGCGATGCTGATTGGTATCCCGCTGGGAGTGCTGGCGGCTGTGCGGCAAAACAGCTGGCTGGATACTTCGGCGATCTTTTCCAGTATTGTTGGCATTTCCGCTCCCTCTTTTTTCATTGGTATCATCATCGTGTATTTCTTTGGCTTCCTGCTCAGCGGGTGGACCGGCTTGCATATCGCAGGGAGTTGGTTCGCCATTGATGACGAAGGGCACAGGAGGTTAACATTACAGAATTTAATTTTACCAGCCATTACCCTTGGCATTCGCCCGCTGGCCATTATCACCCAGCTTATGCGCAGTGCCATGCTGGACGTGCTGGACCAGGATTATATCCGCACGGCCTATGCAAAGGGGTTAAGCAAAAAAGCGGTGATCTGGAAGCATGCCCTGCGTAATGCTTTAAATCCTGTAATTACAGCCATTACCGGATGGTTTGCAGAACTCCTGGCCGGCGCCTTTTTCGTGGAATATATTTTTGGCTGGCAGGGCATTGGGAAAGTAACGGTAGATGCACTCGAGAAACTCGATTATCCGGTAGTGATGGGTTCCGTATTAGTAACGGCTGCTTTCTTTATCCTGGTGAATATCCTGTCGGATATCCTTTATGGAGTAGTGGATCCTAGAGTAAGAATAAGCTGACGATTGCGGGGCCAGTTACCTCACGACTATGCAAAAAAGACTGAGCAATTTAGATGGGCTTCGGTTCATGGCGGCGTGGGTAGTGCTGGTATGCCATCTTGAAGTGTTTAAGTCTCATTATGGACTCAAAACGAACGGCTGGCGTTTTTTTACCAACTCTGCCCAGATAGCCGTCACATTCTTTTTTGTACTGAGCGGTTTCCTGATCACATACCTTTTGCTGGGAGAGAAAAAGAAGAACGAAGAGGACAGGATCCACCTGTGGCGTTTTTATAAAAAGAGGATCTTGCGGATATGGCCCCTTTATTACTTACTGGTCCTGCTGATCTTTTTGGGTCTCAGAACGGTTGGATTCTTTCATGATCTTCCGGGGCTGTCCGCTGGCACAGGAAACGGGCTCTACGAAAAAAGGCTGATGGGGTATGTTCTTTTTTTGCCCAATTATACGGAATACAGGTTCGGCACTGAGCCCTATCTCGGGCAGACCTGGTCGCTGGGAGTAGAGGAATTCTTTTATTTGTTTTTTCCACTTGGCCTTTATTTTATCCGGTGGAAGAATGTCAGGAAGTTCCTGTTAATTCTCCTGGCCCTGTTTTTTATTTTATCTATAGGGATATTTGTTATAAAAAACAACAGCGGTCCATCCAGCCGGCTCCTCGGTCTGCTGGCAATCTATTTTGACAAATACCGGATTTACAGCTTTGCATTGGGTGGTCTCGCCGCATGGTTTCTGATCCGTGAAAACACGAATGATCCAAAATGGGTGATTGGGTTACAAAAAAAAATCACCACTAAATGGCTCATGCTGGCACTCTTGCTGCTCGTAGGAGGGGGCGTCACTTTTTCAATAGCCACCCAACAGATTTATTCGGTTTTCTTTGCCATACTTTTGTATTCTCTTAGTTATTCCCAAATACGATTTTACTTTCTTAACCATCCTATCATCGTGTACCTGGGAAAAATTTCCTACGGAATTTATATGTTGCACCCTCTGGCGGCTGTCATTCTTGTAAAATTGGTAAGGCCGGTTTCGGGGACAAACATCGGCGCAACCCTTCTGCTGGCGATCGGGGCTACAGTGATCACGATAGCCCTCGCAGTTTTGTCGTATGAACTGTATGAAAAATTTTTTCTCCGGCTAAAAAAATAAAGGTGGTAATTCCTACTTACTGGACGATCACTTCGTTTACTATTTTCTGTTTCAGAGCTTCATTCACCCGCTGTTTGATCTTTTCTTTCTGGTAGATCAATTCGTTTTTCAACGGAGCCACGTGGGTGGTAATGATCAGTTTGCCACCGATCAGCTGGAGTTGGTCGGTATGGCGGGCAACGGTCTTTCCCATGATCTCTTCCCAGACATCTTCGATCTGCAATGCCTGTATCCCGCCCTTGAGGCGGCTACTGTCGAGGAATTGCTGGAGGGATTCACTGATCGAGTATTGTCCCATGCTGTAAAGTTACTATTTATCAACTCTCGTGTTCCGGTTAATTTCCGGCCGGGAAAGATGCTGATCTTGCATCGTCTTTCACTTACAGTTCAATCAGTTGATAACCTGCTTTCAGTGCATCCAAATGCCGGGTCAGCCTCATCGCATTGGTATCGGTGATAAATACCTGCCCGTTATTTTCCAGGCATACTTTCTGCAGAAGATGACCGATCCGGTCCTCATCCAGCTTTTCAAACACATCATCCAGCAGCAGGAAGGGGGCAAAGCCTTTTTCATTTTGTAATAGGTTCATTTCAGCAAGCTTCAGGGCAAACAGTAAACTCTTTCGTTGTCCCTGCGAAGCAGTGTTTTTAAAAGGCCGGTTATCCAATTGTATATTCAGGTCATCCCGGTGTATGCCGGAGACGGTTCGCTGAAATTGTAAATCTCTTTGCCGGCCGGCCTTCAGCAATGCCGGAAAGGATGCCTGTAACAGTTCACTTTCATACGCGATATCCACTTTTTCGGGTTGCATGGAGATATCGCGGTATAGTTTTGTGACGAGGGGCAAAAAGGGAACCAGGAATTCTTTTCGTTTTTTATAAATAGATTCTCCGGACTGGGTTAATTGTCCATCAAGTACATCCAGTAATTGATCATCCCTGGTCCGGGTTTCAGCAAATGACTTCAATAAAGAATTTCGCTGTTGCAACACTTTGATATAATTGATGAGCTGCTCCAGGTAATCGGGATCCAGCTGCGAGAGAAGCGCATCGAGGAATTTTCTCCGTTCTTCGCTGCCGCCGGTGATCAGTTGGGCATCGTCGGGAACGATGATCACACAGGGATAATGTCCGATATGTTCTGAGAATTTATCATAGAGCACACCGTTGATCATAAATTCTTTACGACCCGTTTCTCTCAAAATGCAAACCGTTTTTTCAGGCTTGCCATTCAGGTCAAGATCTCCTTCAATACGAAAACCGGTATTCCCATGTTTGATGCTGATCAAATCCTGGCGGGAAAAATAACCCCGGGTAAAACAGAGATAATGGATCGCATCCAGCAGGTTGGTCTTGCCCACGCCATTGTTACCACAGATTCCGACGATCCGTTCTTTGAATTCAAATGAACGTGTATCATAGTTTTTGAACCGGACCAGTGATATGGCTTGAAGATAAAGCATTAGGGAGGGCACAAGGTACAATGAACAGGGCCAAGGAAGGTACACGGTTCGGTGAACAGGGTTCAGGAGATTGGCTGAAAAGAAGGGTCATGGCATAAATAATAAGATCCATGCCCGTCAACAGGGCGCTGGCTACCCGGCACCTTGAACATTGTGCCTTATCCTGTTTTCCCTTATTTTTGCACCTCAATTTTTGGGCCTTGCCGCTGAAATTTTCAAAAGAAACCTATCTCTACTGGTACGAGCTGATGCAGCTGATCCGCCAATTTGAACTGGCGGCGGAAGAGAAATACAAAATGGAAGGAAAGATCCGTGGTTTCTTTCATGCCTATATCGGCCAGGAAGCCATTGCTGCAGGCTGTATGACAGCTACCCGTCCCGAAGATCTGTTCATCACGGCTTATCGTGATCATGGACTGGCCATTTCCAAAGGGGTTGCGGTGAATAGTTGCATGGCGGAATTATATGGCAAAGCTACTGGCTGTGCTAAAGGCAAAGGAGGCAGCATGCATTTCTTCGGGAAGGAAGTGAATTTTTATGGTGGTCATGGGATCGTGGGAGCACAAATAGGAACAGGGGCGGGGCTGGCATTTGCCGAGCAATACCGTGATAGTGATAACGTGGTGCTGTGTTTTTTCGGGGATGGAGCAGCCCGGCAGGGAATCTTGCATGAAACATTTAACCTGTCGATGCTGTGGAAGCTGCCGGTGGTCTTCATTTGCGAGAACAATAATTACGCCATGGGCACTTCCGTGGAGCGTACTTCAAATGTGGTGGATATTTACAAGATCGCCGATGCGTACGAAATGCCGGGTGATGCAATCGATGGCATGACGCCTGAACCCGTGCACGAAGGGATCGGCCGGGCCGTCAAAAGGGCCAGAGAAAAAGGAGGGCCCACCCTGATCGAAATAAAAACATATCGTTACAAGGGTCATTCTATCAGCGATCCCCAGAAATACCGGACAAAGGAAGAAGTGGATGAATATAAAAGCAGGGACCCGATCCAGCAGGTGCTGAAAACGATCCTGGACAACAAGATCGCCCAGCAGGAAGAAATAGATACGATCAATAAAAGAGTGGAAGAGAAAGTAGCCGAAGCCGTAAAGTTTGCAGAAGAAAGTCCCTGGCCCGACGACAGCGAAGTGTTGAAAGATGTGTATGTGGACCCACAGTATCCATTCATCGTAGATTAGATCATTCAATCATTGAAATAAGAAAATTAAATTATGGCAGAAAAGAAATTTGGACAGGACCAGGAATCGGCGGAAGTGATCATTGCGAAAGCAAAGGACTTCTGGGAAAAATACGGCAGGCTGCTTACCATTGCCAGCATTGTTGTTATCGTGATCGCCGGCGGCTGGTATGTGTACCAGGAATATTTCAAAAAACCGAAAGAAGCAAAAGCGGTTGAGATGATGTTCAGGGCCGAAGAGTATTACCGGACGGATTCGATCAAAAAGGCGCTTAATGGCGATGGGCAGTACTGGGGTTTCCTGAAAGTGATCGACCAATACGGCGGCACAAAAGCAGGTAACCTGGCCCGCTATTATGTGGGGAGCTGTTATATCAAACTGAACGATAACGAAAAAGCCCTCCAGTACCTGAAAAAATTCGAGACGAGCTCCAAACCGGTCCAGGCAATGGCTTACAAACTTATGGCAGACGCCTATGCTGATCTTGGAAAAAGTAAGGATGCGTTGGATTATTACAAAAAAGCTGCTGAACACTTTGATAAGGATGTGAACAATGCAGCGGAATGCTTGTTCCTGGCGGCTTACCTGGCCCAGCGGACCATGAACGATAGTAAAACTGCCATTGAATTGTACAAGGAACTGAAGGAAAAATATCCGAACACCCAGCAGGGCTCTAATGCCGACAATTACCTGGCGCAACTGGGCATATATAATACAGGCAACTGATTATGGCGGACGTCACCAACAGCAAATTATTACATACCCGCACAGGCATTCTGAAAAAGGATGCCTGTATTGTTTTGATAAGAACAGAATGGAATGCGGAAATCGTGGATAAACTGGAAAAAGGCTGTTGGGGGGAGTTGAAAAAACAAAAAGTAAAAAAGATCATCCGATTCACCGTTCCCGGGGCATTTGAGATCCCGTTTGCAATAAAAAATTATTGGGAAAGTTGCGGGAAAAAGAAACGGCCGCATGCCTTTATTGCTTTGGCCTGCATCATAAGAGGCGATACCCCGCATTTTGATTATATATGCAAGGCGGTAACCGAAGGGGTAGTTGCGCTGAATCTGTCTCTTCCCGTACCCACTATTTTTGGAGTGCTGACGGTGGAGAATGAGCAGCAGGCAGAAGATCGGTTGGGTGGTAAGCATGGCCATAAAGGAAAGGAAGCGGCGATCACTGCTGTTAAAATGATTTTACTGAAAAATAAATTTTAAACCTCCCTCCCCAGGGGGAGGGTAATGGAGCGCCTTGAACGTACAGCTTTTCATACCGTGTTTTGTGGACCAGCTTTTCCCGGCCACAGCATTCAATATGATCAAAGTATTGGAGAAAACAGGCTGTACGGTTTCTTACAACAATTCGCAAACCTGTTGCGGTCAGCCTGCCTTCAATGCGGGTTTCTGGAACGAGGCCAAATCGGTCTGTACCAAATTCCTGAAAGATTTCAGAGGGAGTGAGTATATCGTGGCACCCAGTGCCAGTTGCGTGGGTTTTGTTAGGAATTATTACCCTACGCTGTTTGAAAACTCATCCCTGCACCACGAAGTGCAGGATATGGGTAAACGACTATATGAACTATCCGAATTCCTGATTAACGTTCTTCATGTCGAGAATCTTGGGGCTGCATTGACTGGAAAAGCCGCTTACCACGATTCCTGCGCCGGGCTGAGAGAATGCAGGATCAAAGAGGAGCCGCGCCGGCTATTATCGCATGTAAAGGGACTTGAGTTGACAGAAATGAATGATGTAGAGACCTGTTGCGGCTTTGGGGGAACTTTCGCCGTAAAGTTTAAAGCGATCTCCAATGCCATGGCAGAGCAAAAAGTGGAAAATGCCCTGGCCACCGGCGCCGATTATCTTATCTCCACCGATCTTTCCTGCCTGATGCATCTGCAGGGATATATCAATCAAAAGGGATATAAACTTCAGACTCTGCACCTTGCGGATGTGCTGGCGGCGGGGTACTAGATACTGGATGCCAGATATCAGCATTTTTAAGATGGGACTATAGCCCTGTAAAATAATCATACCCGTATTTATCCGCCCAAAAGTCGGGGGTCCGTTTATTATCAAAATACATATAGCCGATCCGTTTCAGGCTTTTCACACCATATTTAACGGGGATGACCAGCCGCAATGGGTAACCCTGATCAAGCGGGAGGGGTTTATTGTTTAATTCATAACACAGGAGCGTTTGGGGGTGCATGGCACTCGGCATATCGATCCCCACATAATATTCTTTGTCAGGAGTGGCGAGACCCAGGTACTTCATTGCGCCCTCCTCCGTCAGTCCATAGGCCCTCATGAATTCGGAAAACCGCACACCGCCCCAGTGGGTGATCTGGCTCCAGCCTTCGATACATTTAAAATTAAAAATGATCTCTGTTTTGGGAAGTTTTTTGATGTCGTCCAGTTTTAATTTCAGGGTGTCCCCGTTTGCTTTGATCACATTCATGACCCAGCCCGCTGAGTCTAGCGGGCTTCTCAACCCATATCGTCCATTCACCCTCGCTGGGTTAGCCGCCATCGAAGCCGGGTATTCTTTTGCAAGGTGTTTATCGGATAGCAGCCCGTTAAAAACCTTTTCATTCATATTTAAAACCGCCCTTACCGGCCCGGACCTTCGGTTGGAGCTATCATCCTGGTGCCGTAACCATTGCCAGCCCCAGACAGCCGCCCCGCTAAAAAGAAAAAAGAAAAAGAAAGAAATAAATGTCTTTTTAAAAATAAGCTGATCGATGTTCAGCTTTGCATCTTTCCGGAAAATGGTTTTTAAAAAGTTGGCCATGTTCACTCTTGTTTTACAGGTTCATCAATAGCAGGTGCTGCCGGTTCCACTGGCTCTGTTTGCAGCGGCGGTTCTTCTTTCACTTTGGCGACTTCAAATCCCGTGATCATCGCCCTGAAATTGTTCCAGCCTGCGAGTATGACTTGTATGATATGAATCAGGAAGAACAATACATAACCGATCGTAAGTGCAAAGTGAATGATCCGGGCCATCTTATAACCACCGAACACCTCACAAAGCCATCCGAGTTGTATGGGTTTATAAATAGCGAGGCCGGTGAGCAGGGAACCAATGCCCATGATGATAATAGCAGAATACGCGATCCGCTGCGCTGCATTGTATTTGCCCTGGGGAGGTTTGTATTTCCGGATGTGCAGGTCATGCAACAATACCTGCCAGGCTTCTTTGAAGGAGCGGCGGTTCGGCATCAGCAACCGCCATTCCCCGGAGATAGCCGTATACAATACATACGCAAGCCCGTTCAGGAAGAACAGCCACATGAAAAGAAAATGATAGGCCATTCCTTCGGCCAGCCGACGATCGATATGAAGCGCTTTATAAAAAGAAGTTGGAAAAAATTTTAAAAGCGTGGTACTGCCAAACCCGATCCGGTAAACATCATTGGCCCAGTAGATCAGCAAACCACTCCAGATCATGACTCCCAGCACAGGAAAATTGATCCAATGAAACCAGCGGATGGCAAGCGGATGTTTTTTGACAATCTTCTTCATGCGGTACCCGTTGATTTTTCAAGTTACGATAATCGGGGAACTGTCCGGCAAATTGAGCAATGATCCGAATAGTCTTTGTCAGGGTGCTGACGAAAAAGCCGGCACCTTCGGTACCGGCTGGTCGGATCTTCATGCAATAAAGCGATGCTTATTTAGGAAGTAATACATGGTCGATCACATGGATGACCCCATTGCTCTGGTACACGTTTTCGATCGTGATCTGGGCCATGCCTCCATTCTCATCCTTCAACCAGTATTTACCCTCTTTTTTCATTACCCACAGTTTTCCTCCGGCCACAGTAGTTAATTCGGCTGTGCCTTTCCCCTTCCTGATCCATTCGTTCAATTCCTTTGTGCCGAGGCGACCTGCCACCACGTGATAGGTGAGGATACCCGTCAGCTTTGCTTTGTTTTCGGGTTTGATCAGCATGTCAACAGTTCCGGCGGGCAACAGGTCGAAAGCGGCATTGGTGGGAGCAAACACGGTAAAGGGCCCTGCGCTTTCGAGAGTTTCCACCAGACCAGCGGCTTTTACGGCAGCCACCAGGGTGGTATGATCTTTAGAATTTATGGCATTTTCCACGATGTTTTTGGAAGGATACATAGGGGCTCCGCCTACTTCCACCGTCTTTTCCATTTGGGCAAAAGAGGCATTTGCCAGTAAGGCAGCGACCAGCATCAATCCCATTGATTTAAGCGATTTCATACTTTTTGATTTTAGAATTTATGATATGATTGAAAATTTTGTGGGAACAAAACAAATACGGTGGACCGAAAAGGTTCAGATTCCCGAGAAAGAAAAATTTATTTTGCGCAGTTCTTTTAAATTTGAAATCCAAAAACAAAATTTAAACGTATGGCATACTGGCTGGTAAAATCAGAACCCTCTGCCTACAGTTGGGACAACCTGGTAAAAGAAAAACAAACCTGCTGGAGCGGGGTGAGAAACTATGCCGCACGGCTTCATCTCCGGAATATGAAAACAGGGGATGAGGTCTTCTTTTATCAAAGCATTGAGGGAACGGATATTTTTGGCATT
>CAYSIU010000039.1:0-10840 GCA_964431095.1 uncultured Chitinophaga sp.
TTTACCAGCAGTTGTCCTTTGCTTACTTTCTGGCCCTCTTTAACAAAGATCGCTTTCACCAAACCACCCTGGCCCGTGGGTGCTACATACGCCATTCCCTCGGTGCTGATCTTTCCCTGCAATTCGATGTAATGTGTAAAATCCATCACCCGCAACGTATCAGCCGCCACCAGTTTTTGCACCTGTTTAGCTGCATTGGGGTCGGCCTTGGCGATCTGCTCTTCCAGTTTACGGATCTCGGCATCCAATTCGCTTTTTTCTTTCTTCAGCTTTTCCAGTTTGCCTTTCATATCCCCGTTATCGGCTTTTTTGTCTTTGGCGCCGGCACCGCAAGCCGTCAGGATCACCGTAAGTAACCCGGTGATCGCGAATGCGCCGATAAATTTGTTCATACGATCTGTTTTAATCGGTGAAATCATTTTACGGTTCATCTTCTGTTTTTTATAGTTTACCCAATGCTTTTAAATAGCTTATCCTCGCAATAATGGAATCATACAGTGCTTTAAAATAATTGGATTGCGCCTGCTGCAGTTCTGTATCGGCGTTGAGAATGGAGAAACTGGATCCGGTTCCCGCTTCATATTTTTTCTTTTCTGAGTTATACACTTTCTCTGCCAGTTTCATATTATCCTCCTGCGCATCCATGGTGAGTAAGGCATTGATCAAAGTATTTTTTGCCGCCGTTCTTTCAAGATCGATTGCTTTTTTTGCCTCTTCCAGTGTATTGTCAACCTTCTGCAGCGTAAGCCTGGATTGTTGAATCCGCTGTTTCTTTTGCTGTCCATCAAAGATGGGCACATTTACCGTGAGCCCGACCTGGCTGGTAGTGTACCAGAACCAGGGTTTGGAACTTGCGTTCATTTCTGCAGAACTGCGCTGGCCGATTCGCTGGAAGCCGTAAAAAGCACTGACAGTCGGGAAATAGGAGAGCCGGTAACGACGGATATCATAGCCCTGCAGCTCCTTTGCCTTGTCCAAAAGTTTTATTTCATTCCGGTCTTCGTAGGTAAAATTTTCCTGCAGGATTTCCTCTTTTATTTTCGCTGATGTAAGACTGTCTGTCAATACAAGGCTATCCGCCTGGTCCAGTCCCAGGGCCATTTTTAAAGCAGCATAGCCGATGGTGACCCCATTTTTCAACTGGTTTTCGATCGCTTTGGTATTGTTCAGCGCTACCATTGCTTTGTCGATATCCAGTTTTTCTGCAAAACCATTCTGGTACATAATATCCATATCGTGCGACAACTTTCCCAACCGTTTCAGGCTTTCCTGCACGTACCATAATTGTTTCTCGCCGATCAGTACTGCATAATAGCTTTTGTACACCATTTCCTTCACTTTATCTTCTTCCACTTTGATCTGCAGGTCACCGGATTGAAGCAGGGCTCTTCGTGCCTGCAACCCGACAAAAACCTGTGGTTCGAACAAAAGTTGCTGCACCGTACCCCCTAACTGTACATTCCAGGGAGAAAAGAAAGAGAAGCTTCTCACGTTGAACTGTCCGTCGCCGGTAATAGGATTACCATTCCCGTCTTTCACTCCTTCTCTTTTTAATACATTATATACCGATGTCTCGGTGGCATCAGGAAATTGTATCAGCGGCAAGGACAGGTAATGATTTCCCTGTAAGGTGGCCGAGATCTGCGGAAAGGCCATCCCGGTAATTTCTTTGTTCCTGGCTTCGGCGATCTGGTAATCCACCCTGGCGTTTTTCAAACTGGCCACATTCTTAAAAGCAATGTCCACTGCTTCTTTCGCTGAAATGTTATACCGTTGCTGTGCCCCCGCGATGACCGGTAATCCAAAAAGAGTAACTAAAAGAATCGTCTTTCTATTTCCTGTTTTCATCTTGAATAAGGTTTTTTTGACGTTGTTGATTGTATTTCTGGATCAGCTTATGTCCTTTGACTGTGGCCAGCCCGTAAGTGAAATTCTCAATGATCAGTTCGGAGGTGACCGCCAGGTTATACTTGCCCGGGGGAAAAACGGTAATGTTAAACGGTATCATCATAGATTCGAGCCTGAATTTGCAGAGCACATCAATATTGATATCATGACGGTACAGCTCATCTTTTATCCCCCATTCCAGGTTATTACGTATGACCTGTAACAAAAATTTATCCTTGTGTTCTTTGAAACGTCGATAGGCCCTGAAATGGAATTTCTCCATATCGTAAAGCACAGTGGGATTCAGATTGCTGAATTCTTCCATGATCCTTTCCATGGTGATGAAGATCTCGTGGATGGCGTCATCGGCAGCTTCGCGGCAGCGGATACAGTCCATTTGCAGTTCTTTGATACGTCCTTCCACCACCCCATCCACCAGTTCATCCTTATCGGCAAAATACTGGTAAAGGGTTTTTTTGCTTACCCCCAGCTGATTGGCAATATCGTCCATCGACACCGAGCGGATGCCATAGCGCATGAACAGTTCCTCGGACTTCAATAATATGCGTTGTTTCTGATCCATTTTTCTATATCCCGGCGCAAAACTAAGGAAACTTATATCGTTACCAAAGTTTCCATCCTTTTTTTCAACCGTTTTTACCCGTTTAAAACCGCCTTTCACCGGTTTTTTCAACTACCTTTATTTTTCAATTCCTGCTATGGATATGACCGCAGTGCCAAAACATCGCAACTTCTTTAAAAAAATTCTCCGCTACATGATCCAGGGACTTATTATCCTGGCGCCCATTGGTCTCACGGCTTATGTTTTGTACTGGCTTTTCGACAAAGTGGACAGTATTCTTCGGCCCTATGTCAACATCCCCGGGCTGGGTTTTGTGATCATTCTTTTTTTTGTGATCCTGGTGGGATGGATCAGTTCCAGTTTATTGATGGGAAGTTTTATCAGCTTCTTTGACCAATGGATGGAAAGAGCCCCGGGTATAAAATTCATTTATTCTTCCACCAAGGATTTTTTCGAGGCCTTTGCAGGGGATAAGAAAAAATTCAACCGGGCCATCCTGGCTAATGCCTTTGCCGAAGATGTGTGGATCGTGGGATTCCTCACCGATGAAGAAATGCAGAAGTTTGACCTGGGAGCCACCCTGGTGTCGGTATATGTACCCCAGGCCTATCACTGGGCCGGTCAATTGTATATCCTGCCAAGAGAGAAAGTAAAAAAAATAGATAAACTGACCCCGGGGGAGGCAATGAAATATGCCGTAACCGGTGGCGTGGTAGACCTGGACGCCGAAAGAAAAGAGGCAAAAAAGAAATCGCTGGAAACAAGGGAAGAATTTGGAGTTCGGAGTTCAGAGTTCGGGGTCCATTCCAAGAATACCTGATAAATACGTCGGATATTTCGCCCGGGTTTTCAACCTGGGCTCTTAAGCCAAACACCCTTCACTTCGTTTGAACTTTTACCACCCAAGTGCAGCCTGAATTGTGATGAATGAAAAAAATGATTTTTATTTTATTGTTTTTACTGACAGTAAAACATTGCTTTTGCTGGGGCTTCTATGCACATAAAAGGATCAATTACTTCGCGGTATTTCTCCTCCCACCCGGAATGATGGTTTTATACAAACCACAGATCGATTTTCTGGCAGAACACTCCGTGGATCCCGATAAAAGAAGGTATGTAGTACCGGGAGAAGCTGCCAGGCACTATATCGATATTGATCATTATGGCAATTTCCCCTATGATGCATTGCCCCGGAAATGGAAGGATGCCGTGGCCTCCTATTCGGAGGATACTTTAAAGACTTATGGGATCGTCCCCTGGTGGCTGCAAACAATGCTGTCACGCCTCACCGACGCCTTCAAAGAAAAGAACCAGTCAAAGATCCTGAAATATTCCGCCGAAATCGGTCATTACATTGCCGATGCACACGTACCGCTTCATGTCAACAGCAATCATGACGGGCAACTAACGGGTCAGAAAGGCATACATAGCTTCTGGGAAAGCCGCATCCCCGAGTTGCTGGCGGAAAAAGAATGGGACCTTTTTATCGGCAAAGCCGACTACATCGCGAACCCGGCAGACTTCATCTGGCAAAGAGTATTGGAAAGCGCTGCCGCAGCGGACACTGTCCTGAAATTTGAGAAAAAACTCAGTAAACAATTCCCTCCCGATCAAAAGTATTCCTATGAGGACCGCAATGGGATCATGGTTCGGCAATATTCATCCGCATTTACAAAGGCTTACAACAGGATGCTGAACGGAATGGTGGAACGCAGAATGCGGCAATCGGTTTATGCGGTCGCTTCTTTCTGGTACACGGCATGGGTGAATGCAGGGCAGCCCGATCTTACCCAATTGAGTAATACAAAATTTTCAGCCGGCGAACAGAAAGAATTTGAGCTGTTGAACAAAGCATGGAAGGAAGGATCTATAAAAGGCAGAGAACACGATAATTAATAAGGTAGAGGTAGTATATATGAAATTCCTTTGGTTACCCTTGTTCCCTGTATGCTTGTACCTTGTACCTTCATTCATTACATTTACAAAAATTTTTCCCGAGATGTCAGTTGCTGACTCCTCCTCCAGGGAGATTGTGAAGCTCCATAATTTCAATGCAGGTCCGTCCATCCTTCCCCAGGAAGTTTTTGAAGAAGCCAGCAGGGCTGTTCTCAATTTTAACGACACGGGGCTTTCCATTCTTGAAATAGGTCACCGCACCCCATTATTCCAGTCGGTCATGGAAGAAGCCAGGGCACTGCTGAAAGAATTGATGCGGCTGGATGATGCACATGAAGTGTTATTGCTTCATGGGGGCGGTTCCACACAGTTTATGCAGGTGCCCATGAACCTCCTCAATGAAACGGATATAGCCTGTTATACCGAAACGGGAACCTGGTCCTATAAGGCCATGAAAGAAGCCAAATTATTCGGGCATGTGGAAATAGCCGCGTCTTCAAAAGAAGATAATTATACACGCATCCCGAAGGAACTGCATATAACTCCGATGGCCGCTTATTTGCATATCACCAGCAATGAGACCATTGCCGGCACGCAATGGCACCATATTCCTCTGGATTCCGGTGTACCGCTTGTGGCCGATATGAGCAGTGATATACTCAGCCGGGTGCTTGATTTTAATAAATTTGACCTGGTCTATGCCGCTGCACAAAAAAACATAGGTGCTGCAGGGGTGAACCTGGTGGTGATCAATAAAAATATCCTTGGAAAAGTAACAAGACCTCTTCCCACCATCCTGGATTACCGCAACCACATCAAAGAAAGCAGTATGCTCAACACACCCCCGGTTTTCGCGGTGTACGTGGTGATGCTGACACTGAGATGGCTGAAAAAACAGGGAGGCATCCCGGCTCTTGAAAAGATCAACCTGGAAAAAGCAAACCTGTTTTATGAAACACTGGATGCCCTCCCGGTGTTCAAAGGACCGGTGGCAAAAGAAGACCGAAGTGTGATGAACGCCGTATTTATCATCGAGAATCCTGTCCTGGAAAAAGAATTCCTGGATCGTTGCAAGTCCGAAGGAATGGTGGGTGTTAAAGGGCACCGGAGTGTCGGTGGGTTCAGGGTTTCGATGTACAATGCATTACCGCTTCAAAGTGTACGGGCACTGACAAACCTGATGAGAGATTTTGCGGAACGAAAAGGATAATGTTCAACGATCCGATCATGGCAACTATTCAACCTTTCAAGGCGTTACGACCTCAGGCCGAATTGGCCCAGCAGGTAGCGTCGCGACCCTATGATGTACTGAACACGGAAGAAGCACGTACGGAAGCAAAAGACAATTCTCATTCCTTTCTGCATGTGACCAAACCCGAGATCGATTTATCTGCAGGTACGGATCCTCACAGCACTCTGGTCTATGAAAAGGCAAAGGAAAATCTTCAACAATTGATTGCCGGTAACATTCTTTTCCGTGAGGAAAAGACCTGCTACTATATTTACCAGTTGATCATGCCGGCCGGGCCCGGCTGGGGCATCCGGGAAAGAAACCAGACTGGTTTGGTGTGTCTTTCTTCCGTGCAGGATTATTTTGATGATGTGATAAAAAAACATGAGTTCACCCGGCCTGAAAAAGAGAAAGATCGCATCGATCATATGCTGGCCGTCCAGGCGCAGACGGGAAATGTGTTCATGGCTTACCGGGATGTAATGGAGATCAATGCCCTGATCAGTGGCTGGAAAGCGACCAACAAACCGGTCTATGATTTCACCGCGGATGATGGTATACATCATATCATCTGGGTCATTAACCGGGATATCGTGATCAATTCGATCACCCGCCTGTTTGAGACCCACGTACCGGTCACTTATATAGCGGATGGACATCACCGGGCAGCTTCTGCTGCCAAAGTGAGTGAACAACTGCCGGGCAATGATGCTGCAAAATATTTTCTGACAACGATCTTTCCTGCCAGCCAGCTTGCTATACTTGATTATAACCGCCTGATAAAAGACATGAATGGTCTTACGGGTGAAAAAATGATCGGCCGTCTGCAAGATGATTTCTTCATCACGCTGAGTACAGAGCCGGTCAGACCTTCCCAGTTACATGAATTCGGCATGTACCTCGACGGGCAATGGTATATTCTTTCGTCCCGTAACGGATCCTATAAAAATGATCCTGTTGCTTCACTCGATGTGACCATTCTTTCAAAAAATATTTTAGAAAAGATCCTCAATATAAAGGACCAGCGGACGGATAAAAGGATTGATTTTGTAGGCGGGATCCGTGGGTTACAGGAACTGGAAAAAAGAGTAGACAGCGGGGAAATGAAAGTGGCATTCAGTTTGTACCCGGTGAGCATAGAGCAATTATTTGCCATCGCCGACAGCGGGAACGTGATGCCGCCTAAAAGTACCTGGTTTGAGCCCAAATTGAGAGACGGTTTGTTGACTCACCTGTTCTGACGATGTCTCCTTAAATAGTTGTTATTTTGCAACAGGGACGGGACTTTTCGCGTCTTTTTCTTTTTAATTTGTATATGAAAAAAATCTTTTTTGTTCTTTGTGTGTCGTGTTTTTCCATCGCGACCCTCGCCCAGCCGGAAGATCCTAAAGCACTTTATGAAACGGCAAAGACCTTCATGCGCTCAGGTGATTTTGACAATGCGATCATTGTTTTAGTCCGGGCATTGCAACTGGATAAGGATAACCTGGAGATGCAGAAGGACCTGGTACTGAGCTACTACCTGAAAAGGGATTATGTAAAGGCATTGGAAGGTGTGAAAGTACTGGTGGAACGCGAAGATGCCGATGTGGTCACTTTCCAGATAGCCGGGAACGTATACAAAGCACTCGAAGAGGTGAAGGATTGTGAGAAAGTCTATAGAAAGGGGTTAAAAAAATTTCCAAAAAGCGGTCCCCTGTACAGTGAATACGGTGAATTGCTATGGTCGGCCAAGGATTATTCCGCCATTGACCTCTGGGAGGAGGGGATCAGGGTGGACCCGGCTTACAGCGGCAATTATTACAACGCGGCGCAATATTATTTTTTCACCAAGGATAAAGTGTGGAGCGTGATCTATGGCGAGATCTTTATCAATATGGAAAGCCTGAGCGAAAGAGGCGCTGCCATGAAACAACTGTTGCTACAGGCCTATAAAGAAAAACTTTTTTCAGAAGCGGACCTGATGAGTGGCGAGGAAAAAAACAAAAGCGAGTTTGCGAAAACTTTTTTGCTGGCCATGAATAAACAGGCTTCTCTTGCCAGCAGGGGAATCAACATAGAAACACTCACCATGATTCGTTCCCGTTTCATCCTCGACTCGTTTGCCAATTATGCCAATAAATTCCCTTTTCGCCTCTTTGATTATCAGCGACAGCTCCTCTCAGAAGGGATGTTTGATGCTTACAACCAGTGGTTGTTCGGCCCGGTAGAGAACCTGGCAGCTTATGACAACTGGACAAAGACCCACCCGGAAGAGTACAATAATTTTGCTGCTTTCCAGAAAACCAGGGTGTTCCGGATGCCCCCGGGGCAATACTACCAGGCCCGGTAAAGAATATTGAACAGATAAACGGCCCGCCCGACTGAACATCTTTTAGTCGGATAATTAAGAAATGCGAAAAAAATTGTTTGAGAGAAACATTTTTTCTGATTTTGTCGTTCTGAGTTCTCTATTCCTCTGTTCAACACAGCCGAACCCCGTTTTTTTATATATCCCTTTTTAATTAATTTGTAGATAATTGTTGTTAAACCGATCGTCTCCTTCAATTCATCACGACCGCTCCATGACAGAACCCCGACGTCTATTTGATTGCCTTCAATACCACCTGGAAAGAAAGCCCCTGGATGATATGCTGGCCGGGAAAGAAGCCGGCCGCTGGAAAAAATACAGCACATCAGAAGTGAAGGAGATCGTGGACCGGTTAAGCGCCGGTCTGCTCAGCCTGGGTATCGGCGGTGGCGATATGAGTCCCGAAGGAAGAGACAAGGTCGCTATTCTTTGCAGGAACCGCCCGGAATGGATCATGCTCGATCTGGCCGTACAACAAATCGGTGCGATACTGACACCCATCTATCCCACCATCAATGTGAATGAACTGGAGTTTGTATTGAAAGATGCCCAGGTCAAGCTGGCCTTTGTGAACGACGAAGATCTTTTCCTGAAAGTGCACAGCCTGAAAGAAAAGGTGCCCAGCCTGAAAGATATCTTCAGTTTTGAACATGTACCGAATGCCCGGCATTGGAAAGAAGTAATGGCGATGAGTACGCCGGAGCTGATCAACAGGGTAATATCCATAGCGGGCAAGATTGATTATGAAGATCTCGCTACGATTATTTATACATCCGGAACAACGGGTACGCCGAAAGGCGTGATGCTTTCACACCGGAATATTCTTTCGAATGTAATAGCCTGTATCCCCTGCTTTCCACCCGGGGAACAATTGCGGGCGCTGAGTTTCCTGCCGCTCAATCACATTTTTGAACGGATGGTGACATACCTCTATTTGTTCAGGGGCACTTCTGTGTATTATGCTGAAAGCCTGGATACCATCGGTGATAACCTCAAAGAAGTCAAACCTCATATGTTCACCACCGTGCCGCGGTTGCTGGAAAAAGTGTATGACCGGATCATGCAAAAGGGCAACGAACTCCATGGTATCACCAAAAAACTGTTTTTCTGGGCACATGGGCTGGCCGAAAAATTTGAAATAAATAAAAACCAGGGGATCTGGTACAATGTAAAACTGGGTATTGCCAATAAAATCATCTTCCGCAAATGGAGAGAGGGGCTGGGTAATGAAATAAGATGTATTGTTTCCGGCGGGGCAGCCTGCCAGGTGCGGCTGATCCGCATTTTCACCGCGGCGGGGATTACCATCATGGAAGGATACGGGCTAACTGAAACTTCTCCCGTGATTGCCGTAAACCGTTACCAGGAAAAAGACAGGATGTTTGGCACCGTCGGTCCTTTAATTGACGGCGTGCAGGTAAAGATCGCCGAAGACGGGGAGATACTTTGCAAGGGCCCCAATGTCATGATGGGATATTACAAGCGTCCTGATCTCACCGCGCAGGAAATAACTGACGGGTGGTATCATACCGGTGATATCGGCATGCTGACAGAAAATAATTTTTTAAAGATCACAGATCGTAAAAAAGAATTATTTAAAACCAGCGGCGGTAAATATGTAGCCCCGCTGCCGATAGAAAACAAGCTGAAGGAATCTCCTTTCGTCGAACAGGTAATGCTGGTAGGGGCCGAGCGAAAGTTTGTAGGCGCACTGATCGTGCCTTCTTTTGCCAACCTGGAAGACTGGTCCCACAAAAATGGCATTCCGGATGGCAGTCATGAGGAACTGATCCGCCAGCCCAGGGTGATCGAGCTCTTCAAGGAACTGGTGGAAAGTTTTAATAAGTACTTCAACCACGTGGAACAGGTAAAGAAATTTGAACTTCTTCCCCACGAATGGAGTGTGGATACAGGTGAAATGACACCCAAGCTTTCGTTGAAACGAAAAGTGATCATGGAAAAATACCGGGATGCTATCGAAAGGATCTATACCTGATGAAAGTTGGTTAATGGGTGGAAGAAGCTTCAGAAGGAAGAATCCTGATATTCACAAATTATTGCTTAACCGGTATTCCTACTCCTCAATCCAGGTTAACCAGTCAACTACTTTCCCTTGGAAGAAGAATCTCTCCGGCCGTGCTGCATCATCCGCAGCATAAAGGAATCAAATTTGGGTTGTTGTTCTGCAGTGAACAGATTTCTTACCCGGCGGAAATGATCAAAAGTGAGTTTATCGAGTTTCGCCTGTTGTTCCATCACCCGTTGGTTATAGACCTGGAGGAGGCTGTCGTTTACTGCAGGTGCTTTTATCAGGGAGAAAAAGGCGGTTTTGGCTGAACGGATCGAGTCGAAAAGGGGTCTGACGCTCTTGAAATGTTCTTCTTTTAATTGTTTATAATCTTTTTGCTGTTGGTCGGTCATGTTGAGTTCCTTGACCATCATTTCAAAGAGATCAGGTCTCATGCGGCGTTTATCTTCTACATGTCTTTTCCCTGACATCATAAATATGACCAATGCAATATTCGTCAGCAGCAACAGTACTACTGCGATACTAAGGATGCGGGTAGTGGCGCTCTTCATCTTATTTCTCCTGGTTTAAATCGTACAGGCTGTTTACATCATTGATGTTGTATTCCGAAGCGATGGATTGAAGTGTTTCGTTATCACTGTTAACAGCAGTTGCCGGAGTAGTATCTTTAGTAAGAATAACGGCGGCATTGACGAGCAATACAATCACCAGGGGAACAAAAGCATAAGCCGGGCGGAGTACCATTGGTCTTTTTGCAACCCGTACCAGTTCCCGCTCCATCCTTGGTTTCGGCCGGGTATAAAACAGATGGGGTACCGAAACGCTCCTCTCCCCATCCAGGCTGTCTCGGGTCTTTTCTGTTTT
>CAYSIU010000039.1:10850-11526 GCA_964431095.1 uncultured Chitinophaga sp.
TTTCTCGTTATTAATAAACTCCATTTTTGACGTTAATACGGGTCAAAACCAGCGTTGGGAAAATTACTTATCCGCGGTCTTTTTCCAGTATTTTTTTAAGGTTTTGTTTGGCCCTGTGCATCAGTGATTCCACTGCCGGCACAGAGGTCTTCATTACCTCGCTAATCTCCTGGTAACTAAGGTCTTCCAGTTTATGCAAGGTAAAGGCAATTTTTTGGTTTTCAGGCAGTTCATTGATCGCCTTAAAAAGTTTGGCTGCGTTTTCCTTCCTGTCAAGGGCCACACCCGGATGGTTAAAATCCGGTAACTCAAGCAGGGGCTCATTACTTTCCCCGAATAAACGCTGCAGGAGACCAAATCGTTTTTTGCTCTTGCGGCTGCGCAAAAGGTCCAGCGCGCGGGTGGTGGCGATCCGGTAAAGCCAGGTGGAAAGTTTTGATTCGCCCTTAAAATGTTGAACCGAACGATACACCTGTATAAAAACTTCCTGTGCCACATCCTCTGCGTCTTCGGCGTTCTGCACAATACCAATGACCGTGTTATAGACCCTGTCCTGGTAGTTATCCACCAGGTACTTAAATGCCGCTTCATCACCTCGCTGAAGGCCTTGTATCAGTTCCTGTTCATTCAATGATGGTTCCTGGTTTTTGACGCTGTAACTTACGAAAACATAGGT
>CAYSIU010000040.1:0-742 GCA_964431095.1 uncultured Chitinophaga sp.
TAGTGATAATGGGTAACCTGGTCTTTCAGGCGTACATCAAACGCCTGCGTACGGGGAAGCAGGTACTTGTTCCGGGCCCAGGTTTTCAGGATGGTACGGAGATAGCGCATCCCCTGGTTCGGTTTGCCTTCATCGAGATCGAGGATGGCAACTTTTACGGATCTTTTTTCGGTCCAGTTCATTCGACAAACATAATAATTTCTTAACGTACAGTGAGATAGTTAGGTTCATTGATTTACCCACAAATGTGGATTTTATGATTTCTACAGTTTTATTTGTAGTCAAATCACTACAAAACCCGACCGGCGATGCGGTTTTTTTCGATTCATTTTTCAATGGAAATACCTACAGGTTTTTCTCTACGGGTGTTGTATTGACCAGCTTCCTGAAAAAATAGATCTTTAGCCAGTCTGCTGTGATCACATAAAGCAATAAGATAAGCAGGATGGCGATGACCTGCTGGATATGTGCAATGTGAAAACTCAGTAACGGAGCCAGGGGCGGAAGAACCAGCAAAATGGTAACCAGCATGGAGGCAGCGGTAATGACGAGCAGCATTTTCCCCGGCCTGCTTTTCAGAAAGGATTTTTGAGTACGGATAATGAACAGGATCAGTAATTCCGTCATCACGGATTCAAGGAACCAACCGGTCTGGAAAGACGATGCATCCAGCCGGAAATAAAAATACATGACAAAGAACGTAAGAAATTCGAACAGTGAGCTGTGAAAACCGAATACGAAA
>CAYSIU010000040.1:752-7996 GCA_964431095.1 uncultured Chitinophaga sp.
GTCACTCACGGTAAAAGGTAGAGCGGAACGTGTAGCAGAACAAATCAAAGCAATAAATCAACGAAAGTCATCCTACAACTTGCAGCAGCGTTCCTTTCAAGATAAGGGGGGAATTTTACTCGGAGAAAAAAAAGATTCAAATAACAGAGATCGAATTAGTCAACTAAGATGGTTACGTATGTGCGAGAAGGTGTTTTGGAGCGAGGAGAGAATTACTCTCTCAAATAAAAATAAATGAAAAATAAAGTAAGAAAGTCGAACAGTGAGCTGTGCAAACCGAATACGAGCATGAAGGAACGGATGAATTTGAGATTCCATTTCCCGGGCCGTTGCATTTGTTCCGGGTCAACATTGTCGGATGCAATGGCGAGATAAGGAAAATCGGTAAGAAAATTTGTCAACAGGATCTGTTTGGGGAGCATGGGCAGGAAGGGCAGGAGAAAAGAGGCACCCGCCACACTGAACATATTCCCGAACGTGGCCCCGGTATTGATGAAAATATATTTCATGGAATTGGCGAACGATTTGCGGCCCTCATAAATGCCGTCTGCCAGCACGCCAAGGTCTTTTTCCAGCAATACAAAATCAGCCGCTTCTTTTGCCACATCCACTGCATCATTTACGGATATCCCTGTATCCGCCGCATGAATGGCGGCCACATCATTGATACCATCCCCCATATAGGCAACGGCCTTGCCGGCTTTTTGCAGGGCTTTAATGATCCTTTCTTTCTGGTGCGGTTCGATTTCCGCGAATACATCGGTTTCCAGCACCCGCACCGGCAATGCTTCCGGGGTGATCTGCGATAACATACTGCCCGTAATAACACGGCTATCGTCCATTTGTAATTGCCGGGCGGCATAGGCGGCGATGTACTGGTTGTCGCCCGTGATGATCTTTACATCGGTGTGCAGTGATTTGAGTTTTTGGATCGACTCCATTACACCCTCTTTCAAAGGATCTTCCAGCAAAATAAAACCGAGAAACATCATCCCTGCTTCATCTTCTTTTTTTGCCACAGGCGAATTGAGTTCTTTTTTGCAAAGCGCCAGTACCCGCAGTCCCTGCTGGCTGTATTGCTGGAATGTTTTTGTAAGCCCGGCCCGTTTTTCTTCACCGATCGGCTGAGATCCGCCGGTCGTTGCATAAGTACTGCATGCCTCCAGTACATTGGCAAAAGCTCCCTTGGTGATCAGCGAATAACCGGTATCTGTTTTCACGAGGATGCTTAATTTTTTCCTCATAAAATCATAAGGCAATTCGGCCAGTTTCTGATAACGGGAAATATCGACCGGGAGTTTTTTGAGAGCCTCGTCGACCGGGTTGGCAAAACCCTGTTGCAGGCTGGCATTCACGCAGGCATAAATTTGCAAGGAATCATCTTTGGCTCCATCCGCATTGACGATCTGGTTGACACGAACCGATCCCTCGGTGATCGTCCCGGTCTTATCGGTGCAGAGCACATTTACTTCCCCAAAATTGAAAATGGAAGAAAGTTTTTTTACGATCACTTTCTTTTTCAGCATGCGTTTGGCGCCGGCGGTCATGGCCAGGGTCATGATGGCCGGCAATAATTCGGGGGCCATACCGATGGCGATCGCCAGCGAAAAAAGAATGGAATGAAAAACGGATTTTTTAAAATACAGGTTCACGCCCAGGATCACGATGGCCAGCACAAGGGTGATCTGCAGTAGAAAATAGCCGAATTTTTTAATGCCTCTCTCAAAAACGGTCTCTGGCTGGTGCGTCAGGCTTTTTTGCAACTGGCCGAACAGTGTTTCGTTGCCGGTATTCACCACAATGGCTTTGGCCGTTCCACTCACGATATTCGTTCCTTTCCACAGGCAATTGGTTTTGGAAGACAGTGCGGAGGTTTCAGCTATGTTGCCTTCCTGCTTTTCAACAGGATAGGATTCGCCGGTGAGAGCGCTTTCATTTACATGAAGCTGGTTGCTTTCGATGATCCGGCAATCGGCGGGAATAATATCCCCCGCCTTGAAAAGCAATACATCGCCGCTGACAACTTCATCGGTTTTGATCTCGATCGTTTTTTCATCCCTGACCACATCGGAAACCGGGTGAAGCATCATTTGCAATTTTTCCACGGCCCTCCCGGCATGCAGTTCCTGGAAAAAACTCAGTAGCCCTGAAGCCAGCAAAATGAAAAGTATGATAAATGTATCGGAGGTTTCCCCCAGTATGCCCGACAGCACAACTGCTACCAGCAAGAGCAGCATCAAGGGGTTGGTGAACTGGCGGACGAATAATTTTACTTCGCGCTGTAAACGACTTTCCGTTTTCGTTTTTTTTCGCTGCTCTGCCAACCGCCTGTCGGCAACGGTACTGTCCAACCCGTTGGGGGAGGATGCTAACTGCCGGAAAATATCTTCTATGGCCGGAGAAGAAATGGGGAGCATAGCATGGCTGAATGAATTTAAAATTAAAGATTAATGGCTGAGTTCCGGCGACTATTACCAGGGATCACATCAATTTCCCGGCAACGATCCCTGAGATGCTTACCGGGCAGCAGTTTGGATGGATAGGCCAATTATGTTTTTGATTTGTTAATGTGACCGGTGACAAGATATAACCGGTAGAAGAGTAAAGGGATTACAATTTCATTTTTTTTCATACACTTTTCCCCCACCTAAAAAAGTTTTCAGCACCGCTGCCTGCAAAAGATTTTCGGATGGAGCTTTCATGAGGTCTGTATCGAGGATCACAAAGTCAGCGAATTTGCCGGTTTCCAGGCTTCCTTTTTCATTTTCTTCAAAATTGGCTTTTGCCGCCCAAATAGTCATCCCTCGTATCGCCTGCTCCCGGCTCAGTGCATTTTCCATCTGGAACCCCCCGGGAGGCCAGCCTTTCGCGTCTTTTCTAACCACGGCGGCATAAAATGTTTTGAACGGGGAAATATCTTCCACTGGGAAATCTGTACCAAGGGGTATCCAACCGTTTTCATCCAGCAATTGTTTAAAGGCATAAGCTCCTTTCACTCTTTCGGGACCCAACCGGTCACTTGCCCAATACATATCCGAAGTGGCATGCGTGGGTTGCACCGAAGGAATGATATTGTATTCACCGAAGAGCCTGAAATCATTTTCATTGATGACCTGCGAATGTTCCACCCTCCAACGCCTGTCATTTTTTCCCTTCAGGTATTTTGCATACACCTGGAGGATCATTCGATTGCCACTGTCCCCGATGGCATGGGTGCACATCTGCCATCCTTTATCATAAATCATGGCTGCTACGGAATCAAAATGTGCTGCAGGGCTCAGTAAAAATCCTGACCAGCCCGGTTTATCATTATAGGGCTGCAACAGGCAGGCACCTCTTGAACCCAACGCACCGTCGGCATACACTTTGAATGCACAAACCTGAAGCCTGTCGGTTTTTATTTTCCCCTGCCCGACTGAGCCGTTCAGGCGGGCCTTTGACCAGGCAAAATCATAATTCTTTTTATTATCACTCAGCATCGCATAGATCCGCATCTTTAATTGCCCTGTTTTTTGGAGGCTGTCGATAAATAATATCGCGTCGCTGCTTAAACCACAATCATCTACCGTCGTCAATCCAACCGCAAAACAATTCTGCTGGGCACCCAGCAATGCTTCCTTTGCCTGGGAGGGAGTAGGTGGGGGAATCCAGGATGACACAAGCCCGACTGCATTGTCGACCAGGATCCCGGTAAGTGTACCTTCCTGTTCTTCAATTTCACCACCCGTCAACGTATCTCCCGCTTTTATCCCTGCCATATCCAGCGCTTTCTGTTTGGGAATGGCTGCATGTCCACCCACTCGGGTCAAGAAAACAGGCCGGTCAGGAAACAATTCATTCAAGTTTTCATTTGCCGGAAACTCCTTTAGCGTCCAGTCATTCTGGTCCCAGCCCCTTCCCAATAACCATCCATCGGGATTTTTGGCGGCAAATTTTTTTGCCCTCTCAACAACCTCTTCCCAGCTTTGTGTACCCACCAGGTTCACCCTTTGCAAGCTCATTCCATAACCTGCAAAATGCGCATGCGCATCGATGAAACCCGGATAAATGAATTGTCCCTGTGCATCCATTTTTTCATTGGCATCATAGTCTTTTTCCAGGTCAGCTGTTTTACCCACTGCGAGGATCTTCCCGTCTTTGATGGCCATGGCCTCGGCAACTGAAAACGTGGAATCAACTGTATAAATAGTCGCATGATAAACCAGCAGGTCGGCTTTTTCCTTTTGCGAGCAGGAGAACAGGCAAACCGATATTGCAATTACCGTTAAAAATTTTTTCATCATTGGTCTTTAATTCATAAATTTTTCAGGATGCTTTTTATTGAAGTCCGTTTTATCCTGGAATGCCTTGGCGGCGGCAAGGATCGTGGCTTCATCATATAAATTACCGATCAACGTGATGCTGACCGGGGAGCCATTCTTATTGAACCCGATCGGCATACACACTACCGGGTGACCCGTAAGATTTGTGATCGCCAGTTGCCGCCCCGCAAAAGTGGGTACGATGAATACATCGAAATTTTTCATGAAATCATTCATTTTTTTGCAGAGTTGAGAGCGATAGCGATTGGCATTGATGTATTCCACGGCAGGGATGGTCCTTGCCGACCGGAAAGAATTGGGCCAGAAATCACGGTCCTGTCTTTCCAGGAGATCATCCCGGTTGGTACGGGTAAGTTCATCGAAGGCTGCCGCGCTTTCGGCATTCAAAATAATGCTGATCAGCCCTATCGGGTACATCGCCGAATCGGGAAAATTCACCGCTTTCGGATCGGCTCCTAATGAACGGTACACATCCAGCACTTTTCTTTCGGCTGCATTGGAATCGAGGCGCCTGAAAAAATTCTCGGCATAGCCCACCCGCAGTTTTGTCCAGTCCACTTTCCCGGTATAATTAAAAGTATGACGGATCGCACTGGGGTCATTTCCATCCGTACCGTGGATGAATGCATACACGATAGCCGCATCTTCGGCGCTGCGGCAGATCGGACCAGTCTTGTCCAGGCTCCAGCAAAGCACCATTGCCCCGTAACGGCTGACCGTCCCAAAAGTGGGGCGCAAACCCGTAGCTCCGCATCGGGTGGAAGGAGAAACGATCGAACCCAGTGTTTCAGTGCCGATCGCGAAGGGGAGAAGACCTGCCACGGTAGCGGCAGCCGAACCCGCTGATGAACCGCTCGACCCTTGCTTGAGATTCCAAGGGTTTTTGGTTTCCCCCCCAAACCATTTATTGTTATAGGCCAATGCACCCATTGAAAGTTTGGCACATAACACCGCGCCTGCTTTCTTCAGTTGCTGGTACACATAGGAATCCACATCCAGTACCTGGTCCTTGTAGGGCGTGCTTCCCCAG
Organism: uncultured Chitinophaga sp.; assembly: GCA_964431095.1. Lineage (GTDB taxonomy): Bacteria > Bacteroidota > Bacteroidia > Chitinophagales > Chitinophagaceae > JJ008. Next base: position 6,105 of record CAYSIU010000040.1, read on the forward strand.
GTAGTCCTGTATCCTTTCACCGCAAAAAGATCTTTTAATCCGTAGGGAATCCCGTGTAAGGGTCCCCGGTAGATCCCCTGTTTCAGTTCATCGTCCGCTTGTTTTGCCTGTTGCAGTGCAAGATCTTCCGTCAACGTAATCCAGCATTCCAGGGTATCACCCCATTTTTTCAGCCGGTCGATAAAGAATTTTGTCAGGTCGACCGAACTGATTTTTTTACTCAGGATCAAAGCCGCCAGTTGCGGAATAGAATAAAAAGCCAGGTCATTGCGGTTGGCCGGCAGTTCAGTCCGGAGTGGGATGTCCCAGGAGATTTTTTCCTTTTTGCCGGACACTTTCATTCCCGGGGGGGCGGGGTGAAAGGCAAAAGGATACGGAATATCATTTGCCGGCAATGTTTTATGCATTCCCTTGTACAATTGAAAATAGTTATTCAGGTTACCAAGCATGGAATCCGCTTCGGCGTCAGTAAAATCCAGGTCGTAAAGTTTTACCGTATTTCTGATCAATGCCAGCGAATCGGTTTTCGTCTGGGCATTTAAAGGATAGAATAAGATGGTTGCGGAAAAGATGAGCAGGAATCTCATAAAACGGTTTTTGTGGGTATTGAAATTATGAAAATTATCCTGAGTAAACCTGTGAAACCTGTCTGCCGGCCGCCTGTATGAAAATGAGTGAGGTCCTCACCCATTCCCGGGTTTTGCATGGAACAAACCGATTGTTAGTCCTATTACATCAGCGTCATTCCTGAAATTCCTTACCTTTTAATCAAAATAAATGCCATGAGGTATTCCTTTTTTATTCTCTTTATTGCCGCACTTGTCTTTTCCTGCCGGCAGCCTGTAAAAAATACAAATGACGGGAATATGACCGTTGCTCAGTATTTTAATTACGAGGACAGTGGTGTTCGTTCGGCAGGGATAAGGATGATACCCATTGAAACTCCTGCCGGGAAGTTCAATGTATGGACCAAACGCTTTGGTAACAATCCACGGATAAAAATATTACTGCTGCATGGGGGACCGGCCGCCGGGCATGAGTACATGGAATGTTTTGAAAGTTTTTTCCCGCAGGAGGGATTTGAGTTTTATGAATACGACCAGTTGGGATCTCCCTACAGTGATCAGCCCAACGACAGCAGTTTATGGACCACGGAAAGATATGTGGAAGAAGTGGAGCAGGTTCGGAAAGCGATCGGTGCCGATTCCGACAATTTTTATGTGTTGGGCAATTCCTGGGGCGGTATCCTGGTAATGGAATATGCCCTGAAATATCAACAACACCTGAAAGCTTTAATCGTAGCCGACATGATGGCAAGCTGTCCGGATTATGGGAAATATGCCGATGAGGTGCTGGCCAAACAGATGGACCCGAAAGTGCTGGCCGAGATCCGAACGATCGAAGCCAAAAAAGATTTTTCCAACCCCCGCTATGATGAACTCCTGGGCCCCAATTTTTACCAACAACATCTCTGCCGGCTGAATCCATGGCCCGACCCGGTGAACCGGTGCTTTAATCATCTGAATTCAATGGAAAGGCCGAAACAGATCTATGTAATGATGCAAGGCCCTTCTGAATTCGGAATTGCCGGCCGGTTGGCGAATTGGGATATCAAGGCAAGGTTAAAAGAAATTAAAGTCCCGACCCTGATGGTGGGAGCCAAATGGGACACCATGGATCCCAAAGCGATGGAAGAACAAAGCAAAGCGGTGCAGCATGGCCGTTACCTGTATTGCCCCAATGGCAGCCATATGTGCATGTGGGATGACCAGCAGGTATTTATGAATGGCGTGATAAAATTTATCCGGGATGTGGATGAAGGAAAGTTTTAATTTTCTTCACTCTCGGCATATTCTTTCAGTGTTCTGAACGATTCATCAAACTGGTCGACG
>CAYSIU010000040.1:8006-11523 GCA_964431095.1 uncultured Chitinophaga sp.
GCCCAGCATCAGTTCCAACGCGCCCACGACCTGTTTTTTCAGGGGCGTAAGCACCCATTCCATTTCGGTGGGGCCATTTTTTACTTCCTCGTTGATCCGTTTCCGGTATTTCTCTTTCATCTCGCCGTTCAGGGCTTCGAGGTTTTTGCTGGTCTGCCAGCGTTTTTCACCGATCAGTGGTGCCCCGTATTCCATCACTTCTGCAAATTTCCAGTCGTAGTTCAGATCGGAAAAGGAAAGAAATTTCGGGACGATATTGGCCACGAACAGTTCATCTTTATCAGGGTCAAACCTTACCCGCAGATCCTTCATATCCAATCCGTATTTCGCCACGATACTCACCTGTAACGCACCAATAAAACGGATCTCTTTTTTTTCATGATCCAGTTTTTCATTCCACACCCGGGTAAAATTGGTATTCACTTCCATCAAACCAAGATCAACGATCGTTTTTATATCGGAAATATTCAGCTTACGGCCCCGCAGTTCGGTATTTTCACTAGCCAGTGAAGAACTGGCTCTCTCACTTTTTTTCAACTGTGTTCGCAGGTTATGGATCTCATCGTCTTTCTGTTTTACCAGCAATTGATAAGCGGCAAGGGCGACTATACCCACTCCGAAAACGATCAGACCGTACACTAAGAATTTATTCAGGATGAGGACCAGCGATACCGCTATCACGGCGCCAAGGATAAGGTACATCTTGAGCTTTCGGAACATCGCGAAAGAATTTAACTTTTCGAAAAGATAAGTTGTCAGACTGCAGTCAACAGTCAGCAGTCTGCAATACACTATCTGTTACTTAGTATTTACTATTGTCACCCATCTTTATATCCTCCTGTTTATTTTCCCTTACCGGATATTGTAACAGTGACATCTCCCTTGCAGGGCGGGTTCTTTCCGCCGGCACACTCGGCCCAGAAATAATAGGTCGCGGTACTTTCCGGTTCCTTTATGTTAATTGGATTTCCGGGAACTCCATTTTTGTTACTGGCAGAGGGACCCAATTTTTGTCCCTTTTCAGTATTGCTGACATACACATTGTACGGCACACAATCGCATAATGCAGTTGCAATAAATGAAATACTGAGAGGTGTATTTTTTTTATTCACATCCAGGTAAACTGTTTTGATCAACATGGGTTTAGTAGTGCATGGGTTCCCACTAATCGGCTCAGGCGTTGGGCCAAAATTCGGAGTACTACTGATCGGTTTGGAAGCGATAGGGTGGGGCGGTGGGTGCTTCGGATCGAATTTTGTACCCGCACTGAAATCCAAATTAAAGAGGCATCCCTTTTCAAATACTCCGCGGCTGCATTTAATGGTGATTTTCATATCGTCGGTGTGACCATTCAGGTCGAAAATCTCCGTCATGCTTTCCCCGGGTTTTACAGGTCTTTCTTTGCGATTGATATCGCAACTGCTGCAAAGACTCACCTGGACAGTCATTTCACAGTTACCCTGAATATTCAAACTTTGCACCGTTAATACGCCTATATCTCCCGAAAGATTTTTGACAGTGAAGACAGTTTGTGTATTACACTCCAATTGGTAGCAAGAATACTTCGTCGTTGCTCCATTTATTGTCACTTCCCCATTTTGTTTATTGACGCCATTTCCCGGCTGAAGGTTATTCTTGCCTTCCTGGGGTTTAAAATCGATCCCGATAGCGTTTTTTTGGCAGTCAGCAACAAAAACATTGGCTAAAAAGAACAATAGGAAATAAGCGATCTTTTTCATAAGCGTTTTTTTAATGGTTGCGTGTAGTTCGGCCGGTCTCTCGCCGCACTGTAGGGATTAAATAAAAGCATCCACAGGGAAAAAAAGAATTGCTTTGAGGAGTAGTTAAGTTATAGCAAAGTAACCCTTTTGGCCAATACAAAAAAGATTCAGTGCCTGATTCTATACCTGTCATATTGAATATCCCGACCTTAAAACATTTGTTAAGAACCATCCACCTGCTGATATCCATGAACGGTTTACTGACCCGGAATCGTTACTGTGGGTGGCGATTGGCCCGTTCATACTTACCTAATTATACTCTATCCTTATTCTTGGTACTGAATTTGCCTGAAGGGAACGATTGCCTATTTTTACAACTAAATAGCTGAGCCTGAAGCGATTTAAAAAAATATTGAAATGGACTTTACTAACCCTGCTCTTCCTGATTGCAGCCCTCTATATTTTCATTCAAACCCCTTTCGGGCAGAACTGGATCGCCCGGCAGGTGACCCGGCGTCTTTCACGCGACCTGCAGACGAAGATCAGCATCCGCCACGTTGATTTTTCGCTTTTCAACAAGATGCACCTGCAGGGAGTGATGATCGAGGACCAAAAGGGTGACACCTTATTATATGCCGGGGATGTGCTGGTTCGGATCACGGACTGGTTCTTCTTTAAAAAACAGGCCGACCTGAAATATATCGGCTTACGGGATGCCATTGTGAAATTCCAGCGCAATGATTCGGTATGGCGGCAGCAATTCATCCTCGATTATTTCAGTTCCTCTTCATCGGGCGCTAAAAAAAAGGCAGGGATCCGGTTCGATCTCAAAAAAGTGGAGCTGACCAATGTGACTTTCATGAAAAAGGATGCCTGGCTCGGCCAGGACATGACGATCCATGTTGGCTCAATGGGGATGGATGCAGATAAACTATGTTTATCCTGTGATCAATACGAGGTCAATTCCCTGTTGGTGAAGGATCCCCTGGTAGCTATCAGTAATTACGAACCTTTAAAACCGGCGTCAAAAGATCTCGCCGGTCAACCCAATGAGCCCGATTCGTGGAATAAAGAGAAAACAATGATCAGGCTCGGTTACCTGAAGATCATCAATGGTGTTTTCAGGAACGACAAGCAAACGGACCGCCAGCCTTTTCCCTGGTTTGACGGACAGCATATTTTGGTTACCGATATCAACGGTGAATGGACCCATTCCAGTTTTGTGGGAGATACGATCCTTTCGAAACTGAAATTTTCCGCCAAAGAACGGAGCGGGCTTGAAATAAAAGGTCTCAGTGCCGATGTAAAGATGACGCCGCAAGGAATGGCGTTTAGCAATATGGACCTGGTCACTAACCGGAGCACGGTGCGGAATTTCTTTTCGATGTCCTACGACGACATGACGGACCTGGATGATTTTATACGTAAAGTAAAAATGGCCGCCATCTTTGACGACTCTTACGTTGACAGTGACGATATCGCTTTTTTTGCACCTTCACTGAAAACCTGGAAGAAGAAAATAAGCCTCAAAGGGAAAGTAAGGGGAACGGTGGAAGACCTGGTTGGCAAAGACATGCGGGTACAAGCGGGCAACAGCACTTTATTGAATGGAGACATCTCCCTGACCGGTCTTCCAGATATCAACCAGACCTTCATTGATTTCAAGGCCAACGATTTCAGGACGACCTATGGTGATGCCGTCACCATCGTGCCTGCCATGCGCCGGGTAACGGTCCCTGATCTCCGGAAGATCCAATATGATAATTTTAAAGGAAGTTTTACCGGGTTCATTCGTT